>CAYPNZ010000040.1:0-11612 GCA_964411845.1 uncultured Anaerolineaceae bacterium | reverse complement strand
AAACCGCTTGCCGAGACCAAAACCGCCATCGAGGAACTGGGCGCAACGGGCGATACCCCCGAAGCCCAAGCGCTGGCGGTGGCACAGCGCCTCAGCGGAGAAAATACCGTGGGGATGAGCATTCTGTCCTTCCCCGCGCCAAACAGCAATGCCACCATGGCGGTGGTTGCCGTTGCTCAGGGCAATACCGGTCGCGTGCGCACTTTTCAACACGCATACACCGGCGAAACGGCGGTTTCGTGGCTCACCGCCCATTCGCTCAACCAGCTTCGCCGCTGGTTGGAAGTGGAATCTCTGACACCGGCAAATTGAACCCGAAGGTTGACCCTTCGCCCAATTTGCTGGTAAACCACATTTCGCCGCCGTGCAGTTGAATCAAACTGCGGGTAATGGATAACCCCAACCCCGTGCCGGGCACATCGCGGATATTCTGGTCGCCGGCGCGGAAAAATTTTTCAAACAACCGCGCCTGGTCGGCTTCCGAAATACCGTAACCGGTATCTTTTACCCACACCGATATTTGTTTGCCGCCATCAATGGTTTTGGCGGCAATTTCAATATTGCCGCCGGCGGGGGTATATTTGTAGGCGTTGCTCACCAAATTGGTCATAACCTGCACCAGCCGGAAATGGTCTGCCCACACCGGCGGCAAATCCACGGGAACCGACACCTGCACTCGCAGGTGTTTTTCTTCTATTTGCGTGCGCACCGATTGCACCACCTCGCGCACCACCTGCGCCAGCGAAACGTTTTCCATCGCCAACCGCAGCCGCCCCGCTTCAATGCGGCTCACATCCAGCAATTCCATCACCAAATGATTCATCCGGTCAACATTATCGTTGATAATGCCGATGAATTCCCGCTGCTGCTCGGTGAGTGTATCGCCGCCGACCATTGCCAGCAGTTTGGTATATCCTTTAATGCTGGTCATCGGAATTTTTAACTCGTGCGAAGTCATATTCATAAATTCCGATTTGGCATCGTTGGCGGCTTTGACGGCGGCGAACAATTGCGCGTTTTGAATTGCCAGCACGGCATGGCTGGCATACCGCACCGCAAAGGTCAGGTCATCGGCGGAGAAAGCCTGCGGGTTGTCGCTTTCCAAACTCAACACGCCGATAACGTCACCTTTCCGCAAAAAAGGTACACACAATTGCGACAGCGAACGCCCGTCGCCGGAGAAATTATCAATGTCGCCATTTTGGCTGATGCGCGACACGCCCGATTGCGCCACTTGCCCGATAATGCCTTCGCCGAATTTCCACAGGACATCCGTTTGATACCGCCGATATTTTTTCGCCACGCCGACCATTTCGGCAAAATGTAAACCCGTCTTTTCCGGGTTCACCAGCGCAATCAGCCCCACCGATGCGCCCAAAAAATCCATCGCGCCCGATAGCGTCAGTCGCAGCACTTGCGGCAAATCGAGTTCCGCGTTCAAATCGCGGTCAACCAGTTCCAGCGTGCTCAACTCGCGCACCCGGTTTGCCAGCATTCGGTCAATTTCGGTGAACCGTTGCGCGTTAACCAGCGCAATTGCTGCTTGCCGGGCAAACATGGTCAGCACCGCTTCATCCTCGGCGGTAAATTGCAATCCGTCTTTTTTGTTGATAACCTCAATCACTCCCACCACATTATCGAATGCCACCAGCGGCACGGTGAGAATATCGCGGGTGTGAAATTCGGTTTCGGCATCGAAAGATGTGTTCCAGCGCGGGTCGGCGGGGGCGTTGTTGACGATGATACATTCGCGGCGGATAACGGTTGTTCCGGCAATGCTGGTTTCGTCAATGGGCATTTGTTTGCCCACCAATTGAATGCCCGACGGTCCCAGCGCCACCGAAAATATCAGCCGGTCGGCAGCATCATCCACCAAAAAAATAGACCCGGCTTCGGCGCGGATGATTTCCACCGCTTTTTGCAAAACCAGTTCCAGCACGCGGTCGGCATCGAGGGTGGCATTCAGGGCACGGTTTACCTCGTTCATTGTTTGCAACCGGGCATTGCCGGTGCGCAACAGTTCGGCGGCGCGGCGCAACAGCGCGTCGGTTGTTTCCGGCGGGTGATGAGCGGGGTCAATTTCTGCCAGCGTTTGGCGAAGTTCCGCCAGCAATGCGGTTTCGGCGGCTGAAAAGGTGCGGGAAGTGTTCATAATTTTTCCTATTTTTCCATCACCCGCACGCCGGTTGCGCCCAAAATGTTGCTCAATTCGGCGTGCAGTTGCGGGCTGTATTTTACCGGAATATCGGGAAATTCAATCGGCACGCGGCGGTTGCCGCTGGGAATATACAGCACCACCGCATCGTTGCCGGGATTGCCCTGCAAAATGCGATGAATGGTGCGCAGTTTTTGGCGGTCGTCATCATCGTTGCCGCTGCGGGTAAAGTTTATTTCCACCAGCACCGATTTTTTCTGAGCGGGAGCAGGCGGCGGTGTAACCCACTGCGGCGGCGGGGGCGGCGCTTCGGCGGGGGGGGCGACGGGTTGCTCGTTTGCCGGGGCGGGGGGCGGCATTTCGGCTTCGGTGGGCAGAGGGGGTAGGTCGTCATATCCGGCGGGCGTTTCGCGTACCGTATCCGCGGCGGGGGTGTAACTGGTCAATTCGGTGGAAATGGTATCTGCCAGCACTTTGGGGCGACCTTCTTCGGCGGCATCCACTTTGCCCGCCACCAAAATCAGTTTATCGGGAACCAATATAGCTTGCAATTGCTCGAATGTGCGTGGAAAGACAATAATTTCCAGCGTTCCCTGAATGTCCTCAATTTCGACGAATGCCATCGGTTTGCCCGTTTTGGTGGTGATGCGTTTGACGGTGGTAATTAACCCCGCCACCGACACCCGCCGCCCGTTTAATTGCATCAACGACTCGGTATCGCCGCACAGGCAGGTGGTGGCATGGCGAATGGCATCCATATACGGCTGAATGGGGTGCGATGAAAGATACGTGCCCACCAAATCTCTTTCCCAATTGAGCAATTCTTTGCGGTCAATTTCGCTCACATTGGGCAGCGGGTGCAACACCGAGCCGATTTGCTGGCTGGCGAAATCGCCCATATCGAACATGCTGATTTGCCCGGCGGCGGCGGCTTGGTGTCGCTGCCCCGAAACGCGCAGCATGCGGTCAATAATTTCCAGCAGTACCGCCCGCGAAGCGAACCCATCCAATGCCCCGACTTTGATGAGACTTTCCAGCGCGCGTTTGCCCACCGCGCGCAAATCTACCCGATTGCAAAAATCATCCACATCGGCAAACGTGCCGCCCGCTTCCCGTTCGGCAATGATGGCGTTGATGGGACCGTCGCCCACGTTTTTAATTGCCCCCAACCCGTAGCGAATGGCGGGTTTTTCCGCTGTACCTTCGATGATAAAATCGTGCCCGCTATGGTTGATGTGGGGCGGCAGCACTTCGATGCCCATACTGCGGCACTCTTCCAGCAACACCCCGATTTTATCGGTTTTGCCCTGCTCAACCGTCAGCAGCGCGGTCATATATTCCACGGGATAGTGTGCTTTTAAAAACGCCGTTTGGCAGGTGATGGCGGCGTAATCGGCGGCGTGGGCTTTGTTAAAACCGTACCGCGCAAAAAATTCAATATCTTTCCAAATTTGTTTAATAACTTCTGCCGAATAGCCGTTCTTTTTTGCCCCGGCGGTGAATTGGAGTTTATGTTTCTCCATCAGGTCTTTTTTCTTTTTTGCCACCGCTTTGCGAATCATATCGGCTTCACCCGGCTCGTACCCCGCCAGCGCCGACGCAATGCGAATAATCTGTTCCTGATAGACGATGATGCCATAGGTATCTGACAGAATCGGCTCCAAATCGGGGTGATGGTACTGCACCTTTTCTTCGCCGTGCATGCGCCGGATGTAACTGGGGATATTTTCCATGGGACCGGGGCGATACAGTGAAATGGCGGCGATGATATGGTCGAATTTTGTGGGACGCATTTCTTTCATCAATCGCCGCATGCCCGCGCCTTCCACCTGAAAGATGCCGGTCAAATCGCCTTTGGCAAAAAGTTCAAAGGCTTTGGGGTCTTCAATGGGGATATTTTCCAGTGTGTATTCGACGCCATGCCGCGCTTTGATGAGTTCTGCGGCGCGGCGCATGATGGTCAGGGTTGACAATCCCAGAAAATCCACTTTCAGCAAACCGATGGATTCGCAAATGGGAAATTCAAACTGGGTAACGGCTTTGGTGATGACCGACCCGTAAGGGCGCATTAGCGGCACGTAATCCATCACCGGTTTATCGGTAACGATGACCGCCGCGGCATGCACCGAGGCGTGACGCGCCACGCCTTCCAACTCGCGGGCGGCATCCAGCAGTTGTTTCACCATCGGTTCGGTTTTATAGCGTTTTGCCAATTCCTCCGAATAAAATTCCTCACCCGGCGTTAAAGCGGCTTCAATGGTGACCGGCTTGCCGGGCACGGCGGGAATCAGTTTGGCGATTTGGTCAACTTCCGACAACGGAATACCCTGCGCCCGCCCGACATCGCGCACGGCGGCGCGGGCTTTCATCCGCCCGAAGGCGACAATTTGCGCCACATGGTCTTCGCCGTACCGTTCGATGGTGTATCGAATCATCTCTTCGCGTTGGTCATCGGGAAAATCAAGGTCGAAATCGGGCATGGAAACGCGCCCGGGGTTGAGGAAACGCTCGAAAATGAGGTGGTTTTTCAGCGGGTCAATTTTGGTGATGCCCAAGGCATATGCCACAATTGAGCCGGCGCCGGAACCGCGCACATTCCACCAAATGTTATTTTCGCGGGCGTGGCGACACAAATCCCACACAATCAAAAAATAAATATCGAAATTCATTCTGCTGATGATGCCGAGTTCGTGTTCTTTTCGCGCCTGAATTTCCGGGTCGGTGGCGCGGTCGCCATACAAACGCACCAACCCTTCATCGGTCAGTTGGCGCAAAAAGGTTTTGTAATTGTGTTCCGGCGGCATCACGTTGATGGGCAAATCGGGCAGGTGGTAAGATTTGTCTTCCAAATCCACCTCGCACATTTCGGCAATTTTGCGGGTGTTGGTAAAAGCGGTGTCGGGCATATCAGCCAGCGGACGAAAGACTTCGCGCATTTCCTGTTCGGTTTTCAGGTAATAACTGTGGTCGGACATGCGCATGCGTTTGGTATCGGTTACCAGCGCGTTGGTCTGCACACACAGCAGGGTATCTTGCGCCACGGCTTGGTCGGCGCGGGCATAATGCACATCGTTGGTCACCACCATTTCCAACCGATATTTTTTCGCCCATTCAAAAAGGGTTTTGTTAATTTTGGTCAGGGTGGGGATATTGTGTTCCTGCAATTCGATGAAAAATCGCTCCCGCCCGAAAACTTCCAGATACCATTCCAGTCGTTTCATTGCCAGTTCAAAATTTGCGGCGCTTTTTTCATCATTCAGCAGCGACGGAATTTCCGCCGCCATACAACCGGTGGTGCAAATCAGCCCGTCGCTGTGAGCGGCAAGATAGTCGGCATCAATGCGGGGTTTGTAATAATAGCCGTTCAATTGAGCGTCGCTGGCAATTTTCAGCAGATTTTTATAGCCGGTCATATTCTGCGCCAGCAACAGCAGGTGATGCCGCTCTTTGTTTTTTTCACCCATGGATTTGCCAAACGGGGTCAGGTACGCCTCAACGCCGATGATGGGTTTGATGCCCGCTTTTTTCGCATTGCGGAAAAATTCTACCGCGCCATGCATCACGCCGTGGTCGGTCAGCGCCAACGCGGGCTGCCCGATTTCCGCCGCGCGTTTGACCAGTTCGCTTGTTTGCGACAACCCGTCAAGCAGCGAATATTCGGAATGGACATGCAAGTGGACAAAATCGGAAGCCATATAATTTTCCTTAAAATTGGCGGGGTTTCATTGCGTTGATGCACAAAAATATGCTCGCACTCATTATACCACAATTTACCTTGAAAAAAACTCGGCGGCGGCAATTTTCCCATCAAATGCGGCGGCATCGGCACTTTTTGACGACACACTATTTTGCGGGTAACATGGCATTATCGGTGATGGAGTTCACCGCAATTGCTTCGGCTGATGACTCCTGCCCTTTCGGGCGGGATTTTTCTTTTGGGAAATTGTTTATGAGCAAACCACTGGGTTATTTTGACCTTAAAGATGCGCTGGCGGAAAGCGGCTGCCCCGTGTGCCGGTTGGAAGCCCGCGCCGCCGACAGCGCCATTGATACCCTGCTGTGGGAATCGGTGAACGATGTTTCCACGCGCCACCGGTTGAATGCCGCACGCGGATTTTGCCGCACTCACGCCGAAAAGATGCTGCGTCACGGTGCGGCGCTGGGTGTTTCCATCATCATGCGCGATGTGATTCACACGGTGGCGGACATTTTGGCGGCGGGCACATTCCAATCGTCGCCGGGGCTGGCGGTGCGTCAAAAATTGCCGGGATTCAACCATACCGGCAACCCCGCAACCGCCGCGCTGGCAGAAGCGTTGTCGCCCCAAACGGAATGCCCCATCTGCACCGCGCAGCACGCCGCCGGTACACGCTATTTGCAAACGCTGGTAACGTTTTTCACCGGCACAGAGGCGCTGGCGGCAGATTATCGCCGCTCGGACGGGTTGTGCCTGCCCCATTTTCAACGGGCACTCGGTTTTGTTACCGATGCGGAAACATTCAACGCGCTGGCAAAAGCCCAATTGCACCTTTGGCGGCAACTGACCGACCAACTCGATGAGTTCATCCGCAAAAACGACTACCGTTTTCAGCACGAAAAAATGGGGCGCGAAGGCGATGCATGGCAACGGGCGCTCGCCGCTATTGCCGGAGGCACAAAATGGACTTGATAACCCTTCATTTGAAACTGGCAATGAAAAAACCGGGCTGCCCGCTGTGCCGATTGCGGCAAGATACCGCCGAACGGTACATTACCGGTCTGCTGCACGAAAATGTAAACGATATGACCATCCGCACCCATTTGGCGCACAGTTTGGGGCTGTGCCCCGAACATGCCTGGCAATTGGAAGCCATTGAACTGGACAATTGGCATAACGGGTTGGGAACAACCATCATCTATAACGACCTGACTGCCCGTGTGCTGGCAGCGGTCGCCGAGTTTTCCACCCGACACCATCGCCCCGACCCGCCCGCCGTTACCCCCGCCGAAAAACTTCGCCGCCGGTTGCAATCGTGGGGCGTGATTGGACGCCGGTTTGCCGAGTTGCTGCCCCGCCCGCGACCGGGTCGCACCCTGCTGACGGCTATCACTCCCCGCGAGCCGTGCCGCGTGTGCGAAACAGTGCATCGCAGTAATGAAACGTATGTGTTGTGGCTGGCTCGTGCGCTGACCGACCCCGATTTTCAAGCATTGTATGCCGCATCCGACGGCGTGTGTTTGCCCCATCTGCGCCAATTTTTGGCAGTGGCGGAAAGTCCGGCAGCCGTTGATTTTTTGGTGACAGACAGCCGTCGCCGGTTGGAAACCATGCACCACCGGTTGAGCGAATATGACCGCAAGCAAAAGTGGGAAAATCACACCGAAACGGTGTCGCCACAGGAAGAAGCGGCGTGGGCACGGGTTATCGCCTTTTTTGCCGGAGAAGCCCCCGCTGCACCGAGTTTGCGGGTGCAAAAAGCGCGCGCTGTTGCTTTGCGGCTGAACACCCGCCAAAAAGAAACGGATGCGCCACCGGTGGCGCATCCGCTGAACGGGTCATCTCGGTAATTTATATCACGCCGCGGCTTCCGTGCGCAGCCCCGGCACGCGCCCCTGAATGTACGCGCCCACCAGTGCGGCTTGATGCGGTTTGCACCCCACAAAATAGGTGGCGTGGTCTTCGCCTTTCAATTGCACGGCAATGCCGTCTTCAAATGTTTTTAGCCCCACCATCTTTCGCCCCATGCGAATAAAGGTGAATGTGTTGCTGGGAAAGACAATGCGGACATTGGTTAAAAACAAATTGCCATCGTCCTGCCAATTCATTTGGTTTTGGGGAACTTTACCCTGCGGAAAACGGTCGCCCCCCGCTTCGAGCGCGGGTCCGTGCGCGCGCCGCAAATGGTCAACATGCAGATAGACGGTTTCGCGCAGTTGTTCCAGCAGAATTTTCGCCAGCATGCTGCCGGGCAAATTCAATCGGTCGAAATTGCCGGCGGCAAATTCTGCCAACACCGCATCGGGATATACCTGCTCACGAAACAGCGCCACTTCCGCCGGAGAAAACGCATTCCCCACCAGTCCGGCACGGGCAATATCATACCCTTCGCCCAACGCTTGCACCACATATTGCGTGTGTTTTTTATTGAAAAGTTTGTGTTTTTCTTTTATGGTAAACCCGCAATGCGCGCACCGATACACGCTGCCGGTTGCAGACAGCGCCGTTTCGCTGCGACACACGGGACACGATGAAAACAATTCGGGGGTCATAGGCATCCTTCCGTTCCATACAGATTGGGTGCATTATATCGCAGAGTGGCATGGTTGCAAAGTTGCCCGGTGGCTTGGGCAATTGACTTCTGCAACCGGCAACCGTATGAATGATTTTGCCAGCCCATGGCGCAATGGTATAATTCGCTTCGGCTGGAGGTATTTTATGCGCAAAAACATTGAGCGCACCGCTTGGATAATTTTAATTGCATCGTTTTTAACCTTCTGCGCGTTGGCAGTTGGCATTCCGCTATCCATCCGCGCCTATTTGTTCAACACCATGCAAACCCACACCACCACCCTGACCTCCATCCGCGGGACAGTGTTGGAAAAACCCAGCGACGACCAAACGCCGGTACCCGTCACGTCCGGGGCATCCCGCGATGTAGACGAGTTGACCATCATTTCCACAGATGACGCCTCTCAGGCAATTTTAACTTTTTTCGACGGCAGTGTTGCCACACTGTATAACGGTACCACCGTTATTTTGCACCGCGCCCGCGAACCGCGTTTCAACATCAGCCCCTATCCCGCCGAATTGGGGATGGAAGTGGTGCAGGGGCGGGTACGTGCCACCGTTGCCCCCACCGATGCCGCGCGCCTCTTTTGGATTCGCACACCGCACGGCAAAGTAACCATGACCGCCGGCAGTTTTGCGGTGGAAGCGCACAACGACGAAACGCAAATTACCGCCCGCGCCGGTACCGCCACCGTTACCGCCCGGCAGCAATCGGTCATCTTGCACGAAGGCGAATTGACCCGCATCGCCGTTAACGCCCCCCCCACCGAACCCACCACCGCCGAGCAAAATCTTATCGTCAACGGCAATTTTTCGATGGGGTTGAATGATGTGTGGCAGCCGCAGGTTTATGTGCCCGCCGACCCGCTGACCGGCACGCAAAAGGCAATTGTTACCACCTACCGCAACAGTATCAGCAAATTCGACCCGGTTAATGTGGTGACAACCACTCTGGCGGTAGAAAATATCGGCGGGCAAATTGTGATGCACTTTCACAGCGCCGGCACCAATAACGTCCACACCGAAGCCAGCATCGAGCAAGCCATCAACAAAGATGTGCAAGATTTTCGTTCGCTGCGGGTGAATGCTCAAATTCGGGTGAACAGCCAATCGCTGCCGGGCGGCGGGCAATTGGGCACGGAATTTCCGGTGATGATTCAACTGAACTTCCGTGATGCCCGTGGCAACGACCGTTCGTGGTATCGCGGCTTCTATTATAAACCTGCGCCCAGCAATTACATTCTGCACAGCGAGCCGGACAACAACAACGAGAGTGTGGCACAATTTTTGTGGTATCCCTACGAATCCGAAAACCTTTTGCAAGATTTGGGTGACGAAAAACCGGTTTTCATCAAATCCATCCGCGTCTATGCCTCCGGTTGGATTTACGACAGCATGGTCACCGACATCAAATTGCTGGCAGAGGATTGAGCATGGCGCGGTGGTGGCTCATTCCCGTGTTGGCAATATTTCTGCTGGCAACGCTTTTTCAACTTTCACTGCCTGGATTGCATTACGATGAAGCCTTCGAGGTGGTGCCGGCAATGCAATTGTTGCGCCACCAACCCGTGCAAGCCTTCCGCAACAGCACCGTCACCCTGTTTGGCACGCAATTTCCCCTGACCACCCAAGATTATATCGGCGCGCTGAACACCTATTTCAGCCTGCCGTTTCTGTGGCTGGCGGGCATTTCCGTCATTGCCGTGCGCCTCTATTCGGTTTTCATCGGGCTGATAACCGTGCTGCTGGCAGCCGGTTTCACCGCCGACCTGACCCGCAATCGGTGGGCGGGCACGGCAGCGGCGGCGCTGTTGGCGGTCAACCCGACCTTCATTTTCTGGACGCGGCAGGGTATTTTTGTCACCGCCATCACCGCCGCCATCGGTATTGCCGCCGCATGGCGTTGGCTGCGCTGGCATCGCACCCGACGGTATCGGTGGGCAGTGGCGGGGGCGTTTCTGTTCGGATTGGGTATTTACGCCAAATTACTTTTCCTGTGGCTGATTGCCGCGCTGTTCGGCGCTTATGTGCTGACGCTGTGGCAACAACAGCGCATTGCCGCCACCGTTGCCGCGCTGCGCCGCGACAATCCCGTCGCCCGCACCGCCGGATTGCTCATCGCGGGCGCAGTTGGCACATTCCCCCTGATTTTGTACAATTTACAGACGGGCGGCACCTTCAAAAATATCGGGCAAAATGCCGCCACTTCCTATTACGGGGTCAACAACACCGCCGTGCTGCCAAATCTTGCCACCCGTTTTGCGGAACTGATAACCCTGCTGAACAGCGGGCATTTTTGGTATTTGGGACGGGTGTTCCGCAACCCCGCCGCCCCCATCGTGTGGATGATGGCGCTGGTGGCAGCCGTGTGGCTTGCCCTTCGCCGCAAAAATCCGCGGGCGCTCATCCCTTTTGCTGTGATACTGCTGGTAACGGCGGAAAGCATTGTCACCGTTTCCGCGCTGTGGATTACCCATTTCGCGGTGATAATGGCATTTCCGGCAATCGCGCTGGCGGTAACGGGTGCGGAATTGTGGCACGAATTGCGACCCAACCGCGCCGCAGGTATCGCGCTGGGTTTGATGCTGGCGGCGGTACTGCTGGGCGACGGTATCACCACTGCCCGCTATCACCGCGCACTCGCCGTTTCCGGCGGGCTGGGCGACCATTCGGACGCGGTATATGATATGGCAGACTGGCTGGCAGCCAATGCTGCCGACCGCCCGGTGGTCGCCATGGATTGGGGGTTGTCTGCACCGGTAACCTTTTTAACGGCGGGCGCCGTCACCCCGGTGGAAGTTTTCGGATACGACTGGGGCGATGTGCACCGGTTTGATGCCGTCATCCGTGCGCATTTGCAGCCGCGCGATGCAATCTTTCTGTGGCGCGCGCCGGACATCGTTATTTTCGACCGCAGCCCGGCATTCAAATCGCTGTATCAACCGCAAAATCTGGAAGAAGACATTCTGGCGGCATTTTACGACCGCAGCGGCAAACCGCTGTACGGTGCCACGGAACTTGTGCCGCTCGGCGCGGCAAAAAACAAACCGAAATAGTATCTATTCAGGTAACAGAGAATAGAACGCGGATTAACACGGATTACAAAGATTTGCGCAGATTTCTAAAATACTTTCAAAAAAATCCGTGAAAATCCGCTCAATCTGCGGCATCTGCGTTCCATATCAACCT
>CAYPNZ010000039.1:0-11673 GCA_964411845.1 uncultured Anaerolineaceae bacterium | reverse complement strand
TGGAGTACTCCTTGTTTTTGGTTGTCAGTTGTCAGTTGTCAGTTGTCAGTTGTCAGTTGCCAGTTGCCAGTTATCGGTTATCGGTTATCAGTTGTTGGTTGTCGGTAGACCTTTTGCAAAAAGGCTAAATTTACTTTGGGAAATAAGTGTCTTTTCAAGATGTGTGACCTTTGTGGTCGTCCGGTCGGGCTGAAAACCGAAAACCAATAACTATTGAATCAACACCCGCGCCAACACCTCGTCCAGCGTTTTTACCGGAATGAAATTTAAATGCCGGCGGATGCGGCTGGGGATTTCAACCAAGTCTTTTTTGTTTTGCGCGGGGATGATGACATCTTTAATGCCCACGCGGTATGCCGCCATGGCTTTGGCGCGCAACCCGCCGATGGGTAACACTTTGCCGCGCAGGGTAATTTCGCCGGTCATGGCAATTTTGCGATTGAGCGGCACCCCTGAAAACGCCGAGATGATGGCGGCGGCAACGGTCACACCGGCGCTGGGACCATCTTTGGGGGTAGCGCCTTCGGGAATGTGCAGATGGATGTCGGTGTTTTCAAAGCGGGCGGGGTCGATGCCGTATTTTTGGGCGTTGGTTTTGGTGAATGATAGCGCCGCTTGCACCGATTCTTGCATCACTTCGCCGAGTTGTCCGGTGAGTTGCATGTTGCCTTTGCCGTCGTACAGTGTTACTTCCACCGCCAAAATATCGCCGCCGCCGGTTGTCCATGCCAATCCGGTTGCCACGCCGATGGCTTCGTCTTCTTCCAAAAATGAATCGGGGAAACGGGGCGGACCGAGAAATTTTTCCACCGAGCGGGCGGAAACGGTGGGCGGCACTTTTTGGTGCTGTTCCAGCCGGCGCACCACTTTGCGGCAAATTTTGCCGATTTCGCGGTCGAAATTGCGCACGCCGGCTTCATAAGTGTAGCGCCGGATGATATGCTGCAATGCCTTGCGGGTAAAAGTTATTTCTTGCGGGGTTAAACCGTGTTCATCCAAATGGCGCGGAATGAGAAATTGGTTGGCAATAGCGATTTTCTCTTCATCAATATAACCGGAAAATTCGATGATTTCCATCCGGTCGAGCAGGGCAGGGGGGATGGTATCGGTTTGGTTGGCGGTGGTAATGAACAACACTTGCGATAAATCATACGGCAAATCGAGATAGTGGTCGGAAAAGGTGTTGTTTTGCTCCGGGTCGAGCACTTCCAGCAGGGCGGCGGTGGGGTCGCCGCGGTAGTCGTAGCCCAGTTTATCAATCTCGTCCAGCATGATGAGCGGGTTTACCGTGCCGACGCGCTTCATTGTTTGGATGATTCTGCCGGGCATGGCGCCGATATATGTCCGCCGGTGGCCCCGAATTTCCGCTTCGTCGCGCACGCCGCCCAAACTCAAGCGGGCAAATTTGCGGTTCAGCGCTTCGGATATGGATTTGCCGAGCGAGGTTTTTCCCGTGCCGGGTGGTCCCACAAAACATAAAATCGGGCTGCGAAGTTTCTTTTTGTCTTTTACGCGGGCGCGCACCGCCATATATTCCAAAATTCGCTCTTTGACGCGGTTCAACCCGTAATGATTTTTGTTCAGCACCGTTTCGGCATGGGTAATGTCAAGATTGTCTTCGGTGGTTTCTGTCCATGGCAATTCCAATATCCAGTCGAGATACGTGCGGATGATGCCCACTTCGGGCGCCATTGGCGGAATATCGTTCAGGCGGGAAAGTTCTTTTTCCGCTTTTTGACGGGCTTCTTCCGGCAGATTTTTGGCTTCGATTTGGCGGCGGAGTTCGGCAATTTCTCCGGCGATGCCGTCGTTTTCACCGAGTTCGTTTTGCATTACCCGAATTTGTTCGCGCAGGAAAAAGTCTCGCTGGCTTTTGTCCACTTCTTGCTGAACCTGAGTTTGAATGCGGTCTTCCAGTTCCAGCACATCCAATTCTCGTGCCAAAATGGTGGTAATGCGCTGCAAGCGGGCATGCGGGTCGATAATTTCCAAAATTTCCTGCCGAATGGCGACATTCACTTCCAGCACCGAGGCAATCAAATCTGCCAGCCAGCCCGGCGAGGCGATGTTGTTGGCGGCAATAAAGGCATCTTCGGGGATGTGCGGGTGCAGGTTGGTGATTTTTTCAAAAAGCGCCAGCACCGCCCGCATTTGCGCTTCGGTGCTCAAATTCAGTTCGCCCGGCGTTTCCGGTTCAAAAATGCGGCGGGCGGTGGCGGTCGGCACAAAATCATCAAGATTCCAGCCGGTAATTTCTACCCGGTCTTGTCCCTGTAACAGCACGCTGATGCTGCCGTCGGGCATGCGTAAAAAGCGCACCATCGAAGCCAAAACGCCGGTGCTGTACAAATCTTCCGGCTCGGGGAATTCTATCGCGGAATTGCGCTGTGTAACCACCAACAGCATTTGTTCGCTGTTGTGTGCCATTTCAACCGTTTCCACCGGGGTGCGTTCGACCACCATCAACGGCGAAAGAATACGCGGAAACAAAACCGTGTCTTTAACGATGAGCAGCGGCAATTCATTTATATTCGGGTCGGCATCGAAAGGGATGCCTTCATTATTTAAGTCAAATTCAAACATACGAACCTTTCTGTGGATGTTTGGCATTAAAATCAGTCTTCATATTATATCAGACTTGTTTGAAAAGCAACATATCTATTTACCATTCACTCGAAAAATGTTATACTGTCATTATGGAAATCTACGGCATACCGGAGGATGGTTTATGCGTGCAGAAGCGGCATATTGGCTGGCGTTAATTCATACCGGCGGCTTAAAGTTGAGCGTTCTCAAGCCTATCGTTCAACAATGGGTTTTAATGGAAGGGCGACCGTTGGTAGCGTTGTTCAACCGCTCTGCTACCGAGTTGAGCGTTCACTTTAATATTTCGGAAGCGGATGCCGCAAAAATCATCCGCGCGGCAGCCAACCATGCCAAACAATTGCACCGCGTTGACCGCTGGCACGAGCAAGGCATAACCGTGCTGCCCCTCAGCCATCCGCAATATCCCACCCGTTTGCTGAACACCTTACCACCGCAGCGACAACCGTTGTTGTTGTGGGCAAAAGGCAACTTAAAATTGCTCACCGAACCAATGGTCACTGTGCTGGGCGACCCCGAAACGGAATCGGCG
The DNA here is from genome assembly GCA_964411845.1 of uncultured Anaerolineaceae bacterium. GTDB lineage: Bacteria > Chloroflexota > Anaerolineae > 4572-78 > 4572-78 > JANTHQ01. The sequence goes on along the minus strand of CAYPNZ010000039.1, from coordinate 8,537 downwards.
GAAATTGACGGCTTAAAAAATTTGATAGCCGAATTGACCGCCGCCGGCATTGGGGTGGTGAGCGGGTATGGCAAAGGGTTAGACCGGATTGCGTTTGAAACGGTACTGGCACTGCCCAAAGGACACGCCGCGGCAATTTTGCCGCTGGGGTTGAACGCCTTTTCAAAACTGACGCATAAACTCGATGACCCCGTTGCTGCGGGCAATGCCGTGCTGCTCAGCCCGTTTGACCCCGATACCGAATATAAAGAATCTTTTTCCGCCGCCCGAAACCTGCTGGTTGATTCGCTGGCGATGGTGCTGCTGGTGCCGGCAGTGGATGCGCTGGCGAAGGAACGTGCTTTTGCCGCACTGGAACGCGGCATGCCGGTGCTGGTTGGCAATACCGATACCCCCGCCAACCGCGAACTCATCGCCGCGGGCGCATTTTTAATGACCGACCCCGGCGAAGTGATAGAGTTGGTTCAGCAAGCCGTCATTGATACCGCCATTCAATCGCAATTGGCGCAAAAACCTGCCGCCGAACCCCTGCCGCCCGGTGAAATGCTCAACGAAACGGACGATTTCGCCCTGCATGCCGATGCCGTCAACCCCTTGCCGCCCGATGAAACGCTCGATATTCTGTCGGCGGCGGGAAATGTTCCCACTTCTCTGCGGGAAAAATTGATGGCGCTGGAAAAACAGGCAAAAAAGAATCGGCAAGATTAACGATTCGGGCGGTTATTGCAAAACCCGTTAACGTTGAATCAATTCTCGTTGCCCGACCCAACGATTGCTTCGCTGCGCTCGCAATGACAAAAGGTCTAATCCCCAATCCCCAATGAACCAATCTCCAATTTCTACCATAACAATTCGACAAGCCCTAACCCGCGCCATTGAAACCTTTGCCGCGGCGGGCATCGATTCGCCGCGGTTGGATGCCGAAGTGCTGCTGGCACATATTGTGGGCACCGACAGAAGTTGGCTGTTCGCCCACCCAAACGAACCGCTTGCGGCGGAAAAATACGCCCGGTTTGAACACCTAATTGCCCGACGCGCCAAATTTGAACCGGTAGCCTATCTCATCGGCGAGCGAGAATTTTTCGGTTTGCCCTTTTGGGTGTCACCTGCGGTGCTCATTCCCCGCCCGGAAACCGAATTGCTGGTGGAAACGGCGCTTGCTCGCCTGCCGAAAAAAGGCATCCGAGTGCTGGACATCGGTACGGGCAGCGGCTGTATTGCCGTAACGCTGGCGGTGCATCGCCCCGCATGGCGCATTTTTGCCACCGATATTTCGGCGGCGGCGTTGGCGGTGGCGCGCAAAAACATTCGGCGGCACGGCGTTTCGGCGCGGGTGCAGCCCGTGCAGGCAAATATGCTGACGGCATTTTCCGGCACGGTAACTGCTATCGTTTCCAATCCACCGTATATAAACCCACGCTTTGCCGCCGCTTTGCCTACGACCGTGCGGCAGTTTGAGCCGCAACGCGCACTTTTTTCGCCCGATGCCGGTTTGGCACACGTACGGCAATTGCTCGGTTCGGCGGGGCGCTTGCTGGCAGCCGGCGGGGTGCTGCTGGTGGAAATCGGTGCAGAGCAGGGGGAGGCGGTATTGGCGTTGGCGCAAACCCTCGCGCCGCATGCCTCGTTTTCCATCGCCGCCGATTTGGCGGGCAAAGCCCGCTTGCTGGTGGGAGAATATCGCCAATTGTTATGACATCTTGCCAAAGGTATGGCGACATGTTAGAATAGCACGCAATTTGCTCCGGTTTTTTCGGAGACTTGCCGGCACAAACCACGCCCGTCATCGTTCCCCCCACCGAACAACCTGTAAAAAACGTCGTTTCGGCTGTGCAGGCAAATTTTTTAAGGAGAAAATGTTTGTATGGAAAGCAATATGAACTCTGGAAACAACCTGTTGGAAACCATCGCCGGGGCGCTGGAAAGCAAAACCGGCGGAATCATCATCAATTTTGTGTTGATTCCGGTGCTGGTGATTGCCGCTTTACTTTTGCCGCCCATCAATTTGGCAAAAACAATTACCACCGCAGGTTATGATACTTTCGACAAAAATACCGGCGGTTCGGTATCTGACCCCGACGGCACCCGGGTAGACGTTTTGCCGGAAGGGCTGGAAAAAGACATCAGTTTGAAATTAGTCCCCGTTCCCCGCGATATGTTTTTGCGCGGTGATACCAACAAAAGTTTGGTGAAAGCCGCCGAACAATTTCCGCCGAATTTGGTCATGAAAAGCCCGTTTTACGAAATTGACCATAAAGGCGCAGACCCCACCGCGGTGATGCTGTATGTGCCCATCCCCAACGAAGCCGAGCCGTATACCACGCTCGACCTGTACAGTTGGAACGGTAAAAATTGGGAATGGCTGCCCAGCCATCAGGTTTTGGGCGAAGAAACACTGGAATCACGCCTCGACTTTCTGCCGAAATCGGTGGTGGTGGTGCAAACGCATCCCGTGCGACCATACTTTTCCACCAATTTAACCGCCGGCAGCGTCATCCCCGACGAAGTGAAAGATTCGCTGGTGGAAGTGAATCCGCAGGGGCTGTTTCTTGATGTGGACGGAAAAATCGGCGGCACGCTGGAATCTTTGCCCGCCGACACGAACGCCCCCTACATTATTGTCCCCACCATTCGCAACTGGGAAGACAGCGGGGTGGTGCGCAGCGATTTGATTGACAATATGCTGATTGACCCCGCCGCCCGCCAACGGCACATACAAGCCATCACCGATTTGGTGGTCGCACAAAATTTTGCCGGTATTGATTTGGATTATCGGGGTATCGCCCCCGATTTGAAGGACGATTACTCGTCGTTCATTGCCGATTTGAACGCCGCCTTGCCCGAAAATAAACGGCTGTCGGTGCATGTGGAACTGCCGCACCAAATTTCGGCAGACACATGGGACACCGGCGCATTCGATTGGCGGGCATTGGGCAAAGCCGCCGATGTGGTAAAAGTGCCTACCCCCGTTGACCCGCGGGCATACGTTCCCGGCGGCGAAATGGACAAAATGTTGGCGTGGGCTGTCGGCGAAATTAACCGTTACAAAATTCAACTGAAACTGTCAACCAAAAGTTTGGAAGAAACCAACGGCATTCGCCGCGAAATAACTTATGATGACGCGCTGGCACCTTTCGGCAATGTGAATATCGCTTCCGGTTCGGCAACCGTTTTGCCGGGGCAAGAAGTTTTGTTCAGCCTGATTGGCTTGCAGGGATCTACCGGCATTCAATACGATGCCAACAGCGGCACATACTGGTATGCTTATGTGGATACCGCCGGACAGCAGCGTACCGTGTTCATTCAAGACGCAGCCAGCATCGCCAAAAAATTAAATTATGTGGTCAATTACAATCTCGGCGGTGTGGCAGTGGAAAACTTGCTCACCGAACCGAACGACAGCCAAATTTGGGGCGTGGTGAAAGAATTCCTCAATTTGGTCATCCCGCAGGTACAGAGTGATTTTTCAGTGGTATGGAAGGTTGACCGCGACCAAGGCGGCGAAGTGGCGCAGCAAGCCGCATCGCTGAACGACCCGAATTTCAAATGGGTTGCGCCGGAAGACAGCAACGGCGGCGCGTATGAAATTTCTGCGCTTATCAGCGCCGATAACGGCAATAGCGGCAGTTTCCGCGGTAGTGTGCAGGTTGTTGTTGCCTCGCCGACCCCCACGCCGTTACCCACCGCCACCCCGTTGCCGCCCACTGCCACCCCGGTACCGGCAACGCCCACGCCCGTACCGCCCACCGCCACCCCGAAACCGGCAGCCGCCGCGGCTGCCCCAGCACCCAGCAGCCCCGCTCCGGCAACCAATGTTAACCAACCGTTCGATTACGGTATTCAGGTTGACCCGATGAATGTGCCGAACAATGTCCAGCCGGTGGTCAATATGGGTTTCCGCTGGGTGAAATTCCAAATGCCATGGAAAGAAGCGGAACCGAGCAAAGGCAATTACAGTTGGGGCGGTTGGGACGGACGCATTAACGCCTTTGCCGCCGCGGGCATCAAAGTTATGCTCAGTATTCCCAAAGCGCCGGATTGGGCGCGCCCCGCCAACACCGACCGCAGCGTGGAAGGTCCGCCCGCCAACCCGCAAGATTACGCCGATTTTGTGGCAGCAGTGGCGGCTCGCTACAAAGGCAAAGTACAAGCCATAGAAGTTTGGAACGAACAGAACATGGATTATGAATGGGGACGCGAACCGATTGACCCCGCCCGCTATATGGAACTGTTGAAAGCGGCGTACACCGCCATCAAAGCAGCCAATCCCGATATGATTGTCATCAGCGGGGCAATGACCCCCACCGGTGCGCCGCCACCCGTGGCAATGGATGACGTGCAATATTTGCAAGCAATGTACGCCAACGGGCTGAAAAACTATTCCGATGCCATCGGGGCACACCCCAGCGGCTTTGCCAACCCGCCCGATGCCAAATTACCGGAAGGCAATCTGCCCAATAAAGGTTATGACGACCATCGCAGTTTCTTCTTCCGCATGACGATGGAATCGTATCGCAACATTATGGTGCAAAATGGCGACGGCAATAAAACCATCTGGCCCACCGAATTTGGCTGGCCCGTGTTGCGTTATGATGATGGCCGCTTCCCCTTTGCCGCCGAAAACTCGCTCGACACGCAGGCGCAATATACCGTGCGCGCGTATCAAATGATGAAAAGTTGGGGCTGGGTCGGCACGGCATTCTTGTGGAATTTGGATTACAACGTCACCGCTGCCGGCACCGAATTGTCAAACTTCGGTATACTCGGACAACCGGCATACGATGCCTTGGCGAACATGCCAAAATAACATTAAAAACACAGCCAACAAAAGCCTGACGGACAAAAACCGTCAGGCTTTTTAGTTGACGTAAGTCGTGTTTAATGGTAACATTATGTTATCTTGGGTTGGTGTGCAACCGGTAAGGAATAAATTATGCTGGCTATTCTTCAAATATTAATTCAATATATTGTAAATACGCTGGCTCGGGTGGTTGGGGTAGTGGTATTTCTGTTTATAATCGCCGTGTTGCTGATAAAACTTTTTGGCATCGACTATAAACCGTACCTCAACGAAGCCGGTCGCGTATTCAGCGGGGCGCGGGTGATAGATTTTCAAGAGGCTTTCGGCGGAAAGGGCAACATTCGCGTGTGCGACGTATTGCGCGCCGACACGGACGGCGACGGCTTTAACGAGTGGTTGGTCTATTACCAATTCGATGCCAACAACCAGAAAAACTGGAAAGACCCATGCCCCGGCAACGCGCCGATGGCTGCCGCCATTTACGATAACGACCGCGGGTCGCCGCCAATTTTGTTTCCATACAAATTACAGCCACCCGACCGCGACTTTTTGGGAGAAGGAAATATTACCGTTGATTTTCAAGATATTGTAAAAAATTACGGCGCATCCACCACCGCACCCATCCCCGAACTTATTTTTAAAGGGAGCGGCAGAACCACATATATGACCATTTTTAAATTTCAACAAAACTCCGGCGCCGATGAAAACCCCACCGATGCCGTACCGCGCTATCGTGTTATCGGCTCGTTTACCGGCACGGGCGGCGTAGAATTTGACCCCATCGAAAAAACCGTCACCGTGTACGACCGCGGACCGTTTGAGCGCAGCCAACTTGCCGTAAAAAAAGTGTATGAATTGCACGGCGGTGACGGGAATGAAACATATATGGCAGATGTAACGGCAACATCACTTGCCGCACCGATAGTTTCAACCATTGATTTTGGCATTCCGCCGCCCAATGAAATAAAAAACGCCGCCTATCCCGAAAAAATTCTGCTGGCATTTTACAAAGCATTAACGGCATCATCCAAACAGGGATGGAACCCGGTTGATTTTGTCGCGCCGGATAGCGAAGCCGCACAGCACTTGCAGCAAAAAGATTACACCTATTTTGGCTTTGGCGGTAACGGCGCCCCGACAGAATTGGTGGTTCGTAAATTGCAATACTATCCTGCCACCGAACAATTGCCGGTAGATAACGGCGGCATTTCTCGTCGCAGCCGGGTAGATGTTGATGCCGATGCCAAACAGAGCGGGCAAACAATCTCCACCGGGTTGATTTCGTATGAAATGGTACTGTTCAACGGTCAATGGAAGGTCAATCGCCGATTGAATTGAATGATGCCCGCACCGGATTTTTCAGATAACCCGCCCGACATATTTTTATCGCCGGCAGCCAGCGACGAAACCGTCGCGCAGGCATTGGTGGCGCTGGCAAACAACGGGGGCGGCAGTATCGTCATCGGCATTTCAAAAGCCGGAAAATTCTACAAATTCCCCGACCCTCCCGCCACCCGCGACCGAATCTTGCGGGTGGCGTTGCTGTGCGACCCGCCGCTCATCATCCCCTCGCCGACCATCCGTCAGCACAAAAAACATCCGTTCATCGAAATTCATGTTCCCCCCGATTTGCCGCACGTTTATAATTTTGACGGGCGGTATGTGGTATGGAACGGTACCGAAATTGTGCCGTTGCGCGGTGCAGCCCTGCGCGCATTGATTTTTTCGCGCGGCGAAACCGGATTTGATGCCACCCTTGCCGCCGATGCCACCCGTGATGCACTCAATTGGGATGCCGTGCGTGCCTACGTTGCCGGCGTGGATGCCCTGCATCATCTGTCGCCGGAAGAAGCCTTGCTGAAACGGGGCTGCATAAAATATGATGACGGCATTTTGCGCCCGACCAACGCCGGAATTTTACTGTTTGGGCGTGACCCACAGCAATTTTTTCCCCAAGCCGAAATTACCGTGGCGCGATACACCGGCATTCAAATGACCGATGCTTTTTTGCGCGCCGACATTCGCGGCACGCTGCCGGCGCAGGCACGGCAGGCAGAAGCTTTCGTCCGAGAGAATATTGCGCACACGGTAGAAATGAACGACCGCTTGCAGCGGGCGGAATCGTACCTTTACCCCCTTTCGGCGGTGCGAGAGGTTATCATCAACGCGCTGGCACATCGAGATTACAGCATTACCGGCGATAACATTCGCCTGCTTCTTTTTTCCGACCGGCTGGAATGTTACAGCCCGGGACGGCTGCCGGGGCACATTACCGTAAAAAATATCATACGCGAACGTTTTAGCCGCAATGCGGTTATTGTGCAAGTGCTGTATGATATGGGGTTTATCGAGCGGCTGGGGTATGGTATTGACCGCATCGTGCGCAGTATGGCGGAAAACGGCATGCCCGAACCGGCTTTTGCCGAAACAGCGGCGGGGTTCAGCATAACACTTTTTAACCGCACCCGCGGCGGGCAAGCAGAACCTTCGGTGCGGCAATGGTTGAAAATGGGGTTGAACGAACGGCAAATCAAAGCGATGGGATTTGTGGCAGACAACGGGCGCATTACCAATGCCGACTATCAACGCCTGTGCCCCGGCGTCAGCTCAGAAACGCTCCGCCGCGACCTCTCCGATTTGGTATCGCGCGACCTGCTGTTGCGCATTGGCGAAAAGCGCGCCACCTTCTACATCCAAAAGTAAAAATATCCCACAATATCCCACAATTTCGCACACAAATGTGTGATTTTGTGGTAGAATATCGGCACCATAAGTCGCCTGACGAATATTTGCGATTCTCGTAGAATAGCATATGCTATATTATACAATTTTTATTTTTTTGAGGCTGTGATGGCAAAAACTATTTTATACATCGAAGACAATCCCGACAATCGCTTGCTCATCAAACGTATTTTGGAAGCGGAAGGCTACCGTATGCTCGAAGCCGACACCGGCGAAGACGGCGTGCGCCAAGCCAACACGTTCGTTCCCGATTTAATTTTGCTGGACATCAACTTGCCCGATATTGACGGGTATGAAGTTACCAAACGTTTGCGTGCCAACCCCGTGCTGAAAGACATCCCCATTTTAGCCATTACCGCCAATGTAATGAAAGGCGACCGTGAGCGCACGTTAGAAGCCGGGTGCACCGGCTATATTGCCAAACCGGTTGATGTGGATGCGCTGCCGCGATTGATAGCGGCACAATTATAGAGGAATCTATGGCAGAAAATTCGCCGCCCGACAACCCAACCAATCTTGGCGTTACCGACCCCAAAAATGCGCACGTGCTGGTGGTAGAAGACAATTTGCAAAATTTGGTTTTAATGGCGCGTTTGCTGGCATTTATTGGGGTACACACGTATGAATGGAAAGCCTCCGGTTGGCAGGTGGTAGAATTTGCCCTGACGATGCCTCGCGTTGATTTAATTTTGATGGACATTCATTTACCGCACGAAGACGGATTTGAGGCGTTAAAAAATTTGCGCGCCGAACCTCGTTTCACCCAAACGAAAATTGTTGCGGTTACCGCCGATACCACCCAAGCCACAATGGAACGCGCACGCGCCGCCGGATTCGATGGTTTTTTGGGGAAACCCATAGACCCCGACAAGTTTCCCAATCAAATTACCGCCATCCTTCAGGGTGAACAGGTGTGGGATTTGGGGATTTTCGACTAAATTACTCACCTTACGCACTTTAAAATTTGACAAAGTTTGATATGGTAAACCGGCAC
>CAYPNZ010000038.1:0-11711 GCA_964411845.1 uncultured Anaerolineaceae bacterium | reverse complement strand
CCAGCCCTCGCCGTCTGCCACGGATGCAAGGCGTGCGGGTTCGTCACGCAACAAGCAGCGATGCACCGGCGGGGAAGGTGTGTACCTGCTCGCCGAAGGCGTTGGACAGCGCCACAAATGCCGCGTCGCCGGTGCAATGGTTAAGGTACAGCGCCGGCGAACCGTATTCCTCACGCAAAACGGCGATGATATGCCGCAATTCATCTTCTGTGGCGTTGAGCAGATGCGTGCCTCCCAAAATGCGGACTATCGGTTTTTGAAAACGCCGGGTAACGTGCGCCAACGTGTTCAGCAAACCGGCGTGGCAACAGCCGCAAATTACGGTTATCCCCGCCGAACCTTCCACCACCAGCGACATATCATCACGATACGGGTCGGCTTGCCAGCCGTTTTCTGCCGCAATGAAATGATGGGCGCTGCGTCCTTCCACCTCTGTTCGCGCGGAAATTTCGCCGGTTGTCCAGATGCCGGGCAATACTTCCACCGGCTCGGCATTAAGGCGCAAATCCGCCAACCGGGAAACATCGTTTTGCGACAGGCTCATCCCGATGGAATGATATTCGCCGTCACGCAGTGAAAATCGCGGGCGGAAAATATCGGGGTGGGCATACAGAGGAATATCCGGTTTTTGCGTCAGCACCGATTGCAATCCGCCGGTATGGTCGTAATGAGCGTGGCTCAATACCAACGCCGCCAAAGAACGCGGACACGCCCCCAACAAACTGTAATTGTGCAATAACACGGTTTCGCTCTGCCCCGTATCGAACAGCATACACGTGTCGTCAATTTTTATCCGAAACGATAACCCGTGTTCGCCCCAAAATTTACTCCCCTGTTTGACGGCATTGTTGGTTACACAGGTAATCAACTTTTCTGCCATAGTTCCCCCGCAGTTATTTTTGGGATTGCATATCTGCCAGCATTGCGCGAATTTGCTGGATATGCTCGCGTTCGTGTTCCAGCATTCGCCGCACAATTTTACGCGGTGTCCACTCTTCGCCATCGTGGGTGGTAACAGCGTTGGCATCGGCGTTCATTACCGCCCGCAGCCGTTCCAAAGCGACACTCCGCGCGGCAGCCAAGCGGAATAACGGGGCTTCGGGCCACTGTTTGAGCCGGTCGGTATACCACACATCCGCTTCCGCCAAATGGAACAGAATATCGCGGATGGAACGGCTGTCGGCATCCGGTTTCCACATCAGGGCATCATCGGGCAAATCGCGCACCAAATCCACCAATTCCTGCCGCGAAACCGCCATCCAACGCAGCAACGCCTCCAATTCATTGGGATGCAGCGGGTCGAAATCGGTGGGGAAGGTGGTGCTGTCCACTTCTTCAAATTCAAAATTCAGCCCTTCGGAAACGCGCGCCACCGGTTCGCCCACGCCCCGCAACAATCGCAGATATTCTTCGACCGCCTGCCGAATGTTCTCTTTCGCCTCGTCAATGGTTTTGCCGCGCGCCGTTGCCCCGGGCAGCGACGGCACGTGCGCCACCGGTCCCGGATTGGTGGGAGAATCGCCTTTGGTTTCGATGTATACTAAAAATTTTGCCATAACTGCCTCCGGTTTCAGGTTTCAGGTTTCAGGTTTCAGGTTAATTGTACCACCCGCCGCGATGCAGGTAAAATCATCGCAGCGACGGCGCGCTCATTGTAACCAGCCGCACCCCCGCCCGATGAATTTGGCGGAAATTCGCCCCTTGGCTGACAGCGTTCAGCACGGCGGGGATGTTTTCCACCACCGAACCGGAAATCAAATCAATGCCAAATTGAAAAAGTTTGGGGGAAAGGGGCGTGCTGGGACCGAGCATCAGCACTCGCGCCGACGGTTGGCACAGTGCCAGCAACGATGCGGCGGTATGGTTGATGAGGGTTGTGCCCGTTATGGCGACCACATCGGCTTGGGGGATGATTGTTTCGGCAGCGGTGGCGGGCAGGTCATCGCCGCCCGGATGCTGCTCCAGCACCCACAATTGTCCCACCTGCTCGCGCAAACGGGGAATGAACGGGAAATGCCCGACCAGTGCCACGTTTTTCCCCGCGCCGTAGCGGGCAATCACCGCTTCGGCGTTAACATCACGCCAATTGTCGGCAGGTTGCTGCACCAGCGCATTCAAAGCGGCAATACCGATGGATGTTGCCGGCGGTCGGCTGCCGGTTGCCATCTGCGCCAATTCGTGCGCCGAAAGTTCCGTCAGATGACCCGCTTGCGGTACAGCGGGTCCCGCGCCGCGATGGTGCTCGTCGCTGCGCAGGGTAGCAGCCAGCCCGCACCGTTTTTCGCCGTTGACGGTGAGCACCACCGCCGTCCAAAACGCGCCCACACGCACATCGTTCACTGTGGCGGCAGGCAAGTCAGCCAACAGAGATGATAAAAGTTGCATGGCAATACCTCCAATGGTCAGTGGAGATATTTTAGCACTTATTCGATGCCGACGCCACCACCGCCACCATTGCCGCCGCTTCCGCCACCATTGCCGCCGGAAGATGGCACATCGAACCGCAGCCGTGCCGGGGCGGAAACAATGCCCAAATCTTTGTATGCCGGTTGATACTGCACCAGTGCCACAGCCCAATTATATTCGCCGCTGCGCCGACGCACCCCCGCCGCATCTTTGATATTGATGGTCAACCGGTATTCATCGCCGCCGGCAAACTTTATCTTTCCGAATTGATTGTCTCGCACGGCATCGTGTGCACCGAGCGGCGGTTCACCGTCTGCCCACACCCGAATTTCAAAACCGTATCCGGCGGGCAAATCACCCGTCCAGCGCCACCGAAATTCCGTTTCGCCATAGGTTGGCGATTCGGTGGAAATTGGATTCAGCAGATAGAATGTGCCGTTTGCCACCGGCACGCGCGTTGCCGTTGGTACAACCCGGCGCGGGGTAGGGGTCGGCAAATGCGGGGTGGGTGTAGCGGTAGCGGTCGGCGACGGCACAGGGGTAGCGGTGGGTGTGGGGGTGGCGGTTGCCGGAGCAGAGGTAGGTGGCGGAACGGGGGTATCGGTGGGTATGGGGGTGTCGGTGGGAACCGGGGTGCCGGTCGGCGACGGCACCAGCGCCAACAAACCGGCATCGGCGCGCGTGTTCCACAGGGTGGCATACAGCACGGGGTCATCCAAAATTGCCTGCCGGATGCGCGATGACCACGTTTCATCCAGCGACTTTGCCCGTTTGAAATCGTCAAACGCCTCATTGACCTGCCCCATAGCGGCATACGCCAATGCCCGGTCGAAATAAACCGCCGGGTTCTGCCGGTTCACGGTCAAAGCGATATTGTAGGCATCCACAGCACGTTGATACAATTCACCGCCCCGATAAAATTCCCGCCCTTTGAGCCACTGTCCGATTTCCAAATTAAGTTCCACCGTATCCAGCGATTTCTCGTTTGCCAGTTGGTAGAGAGGCTGGCGCATCGCTTCTAAAATTTTGTCGGCATCGGGCGAATTTTCCAATTGCGGCGCCGTGTACAGCCCCCGTATCACGGTCACCAATTCCGTGCCGACCGTGGCGGGGTTTGGCGGGGAAAACATTGCCAGTAATGCCTCACGCGGAAGTTCCTCGAATGCCACCCGCCGCGCTTCGGTGCGATAGCCGCTCAACTGCACCAGCACTGCCAAATTGACCAGTTTCTCGGTGGGGCTGGGGGCATTTTGCACCCGTTCGATGAGCGCCCGCGCTTGCGTGGCGGTTTCTTCCTTTTGGCGATATAACACGCTGAAAAACAATCCGGCAATCAAACACGCAAAAATAACGCCTACCGCCACCAAAAACCGCCAGTTAACCGGCGAAAACGATTTTATCCACGTTTGGTTGAAAATGTGGCGATAAATTTGATTGCGAACTTCCAGCGCGCCGTGTCGCACGGCAACCAACCCGCTGACAAGCAACCGTCGCTGCCGGTTGTCGGTTGCATTAAATTGCACCGGGGACGTTCCGGCTAAAATGCGCCCGTACAATTTCAATACCGCGCGGCGATTCGATGCGGTTTCGATGGTGTGCAGGATGAAACGAAGATTCGGCAGCGATGCCGGCGACGGCGTGAAAAAAAGGGTATCCACCAAATCATCCACCCGCTCAACCGTCCAGCGGTTATCCCACATACGCGAAATTTCAGACAACAGCCGCTGGGTCAGGTACGGATGACCATTCGTCCACGAAAAAACGTGCCGCGCAATAATTTCCCACTGCTCATCGGTTGCCTCGGGGAAACCGGCGCGGAAATGCGCTATCGCCGCCGCGGAAAACTCGGACAGTTCCGGCAATACCGCCGCCGCCAACGGCGGTGAATCGGTCGCCATACCGAAATCGGCGGGGACGGCACGCCCGGAAAGCACCACATTCAACCGTTCCCAGCGAGAATGGTGTCCGCGCTCGCCATAGATGGTCGTCAGGGCAGAAAGCAATCCGGCGGCAAATTCGGGGTTGGTGTTTTCATCCAATCCGTCAATAAACAGCACAACCGGACTCGTTACCGCAGTTAAAACCACATCCCGCAAAAATTCCAAAAATCGTTCCGCCGGTAATACATCGCCGTGCGACAGCCACCAGCCGTTTAAATCTTCCGGCAACGATAATTCCGTTTTCAACCGCCGCAATATTCCCAAAAAAAGACGGTCAATATCGGTGCGACTATCGCTGCCCGTCAGCGTGGCAACCACCGCCTGCATACCTTCGGCGCGCAGACGGTGCGCACAATGCAGCACCAAACTTGATTTTCCCAAATGATGCGGGGCGGAAAGCCAGCAGAACTTTCCCTGCCGCACCGCCATGCACACCGTTTCATCGGCGGGGCGAACGATATACGAGGCTGAATCGAGGGGCAGAATGCCGCCATACACGAAAAATCGGTCTGTTGATGATTGTTGGTTGCTCATGGGTCTCCGTTGCTATCGGCAAAATACACGAGTTGTCACTTCTCCGGCTTCATACGTTTTTTCAAATGATGCCGGTGGTCCACACGCACTGATAACCTCGACGATATATGTGCCCGGCGCGAAGGTTCCGCAAAACTTGGTGGTGTTATTCGGGATGGTACACCGCACCGGCGTGCCCTGCACCGTGAAAATCACATCACCACCGGTATTATCGTTAAAAACCGACAGATGCGTGCCCGGTTTCATTATCAACGGTAAATAGATGTAATGCAAAGTGACGGTGGCGGTTGCCTGCGCCGTTTCGTTGCCGGGCAGCGGGTCGGCGGTGGCTGCCCCCACTTGCGACTGTATCTGCACCACGCCTGTGGCGGTGCTTGCCCCGGTAACGGTCACCGTGGCGATGGCGTGCGCAGTCAGTGTGCCCAGCGAACAGACTTCGCCGCTGCACGTGCCCTGCGACGGGGTGAGATATGTGCCCGCAAACGATGACGGCACGGTTGCGGTGAATGTTACCGCCGATGCCACCGACGGTCCCGCGTTGGTGATGACAAACGTCACCGAGAAAACTTCGTTGGTTTGCACCGTTTGCGGCGTGCCGACGGCTGCCAGCGCCAAATCGGCGGCAGCGGTGACGGCGGTCGTTTCGGCGGCGGTATTATTGTCCGGTTCCGGGTCGAATTCCCCGCCGGAGAGGGCTGCCGTGCCGTTGAGCGTGCCACTCGCCGCGGCATCAACCGTTACCGAAACTTGTTTCGTCGCCATACTGCCGCCCGCCAGCGAACCAATATCGCAGGTAACGATACCGCCGGCGGCGGCACAGCCCGTATCTGCCGCCAAAAACACTGTATTCAACGGCAGGGTGAAAACCATCGTCACCGCAGAAGCGGGGTATGCGCCGAGATTGCTTGCCACAAGCGTGTATGCCAGTGTTTCACCCGCCGTTACCGGGTCGGGGGCATCGGTCAGCGAAATTGCCAAATCTGCGCCGGGAATGACCGTGGTGGTTTCCGCCGCAACATTGTTGGCGGCGGCGGGGTCGGCAGTGGTAGACGACACCCCCGCCGTCGCGGTGAACGTGCCGTCGGCGGACAGGGCGATGGCGGCACTCACCAACCGGTTCACCGTCCCCCCGGCGGGAAGCGTGCCAATATTGCAAGTGACCGTTTGCCCGTTCACCGTGCAATTCGGCGCCGATGTCACCGAAAAATCAAGCGGGACGGTTTCGGTTATCACTACCCCCTGTGCATCCGAAGGTCCGGCGTTCAGCACTGAAAGCGTGTACGCTATCGTGCCGCCGGCATAATTGGGGTCGGGGGTATCGGTCAGTGTCAATTGCAGGTCGGCAACGGTAGCAACCGTACTGACGGTTGAAGTTACATTATTGCCGGTATTTTCATCAAATTCCGCCGCCGAAACGGTAGCGGTATTCACAATTGTGCCCGTCACCGCCGCCGAAACATCGGCTTGAATGGTTGCCGATGCCGAATTGCCCGCCGCCAAATCGCCCAGCGTGCACACAACGGTTTGCCCCGTCGCACTGCACCCCGCCGAACCGCCGCTGAATGTCAGCGCCGCCGGCAGCACATCCGAAACCGTCACGCCGGTGGCGGTAGACGGTCCGTAATTGGTGGCAACCACGGTGAACGTTACCGTTTCACCGGCGATAACCGGCTCCGGCGCGGCAGACATCGCCACACCAACATCGGTGCGCAGCGTTACCGGCACGGAAACCGATGCGGTATTGTTTGCCGGTGTGCGGTCGGCAGCGGGCGTGGTCGCCGACACCGCAGCGTCATTCACCAGTGTGCCCAGTTGAGTCGGCGTGACAACAATGGTCACCACCGCCGATTCATCCACCGCCAGCGTTCCCAGTGCACACGAAATATTCGCCGTGCCGGTGCAGGTTCCGTGTGTGCTGCTTGCCGAACCGAAAGTGGCAGTGGTCGGCAGCGTATCGGACAGTTGCACGCCGGTGGCAACGGATGGTCCCCGATTGGTAACAACCAATGTGTAGGTCAGTGTTTCGCCCGCGGCGATAGGGTTGGGAAACGCGGTTTTAGTCAATGCCAAATCGGCGTGCGGCAGAACAGTGGTGGTTTCAACGGCAATATTCTGCCCGGGGTCGGCGGTATCGCTGGTGGCAATTGCCGTACCGGTGATGGTTTCGGTGCTGTTGGCGTCGCCGTCGGCGCGGACAGCCACGGTCAATATTCGCGTTTCACCAACGGTCATTGTACCCAGCGCGCACGTCACATCGCTGCCGGTAACGGCGCATGCCGATGACATATCGGTAATGCTCACATTTCCGCTCAGGTGGTCGGTTACCTGCACATTGCGAGCATACGACGGACCCGCATTATCCACCGTGATGGTGTATGTTACCACCTCGCCGAGATAAACGGGGTCGGGGGTATCGCTGTGGGTGATGGACAAATCGGCGGCGGTGCGGATGGTGGTTGAGGCGGCGGCAGTGTTATTGTCGGGCAGACGGTCAATGGTTGTGGAGGTTACCGTTGCCATATTGGTGATGCTGATTGTTGCCGACGCATCTACCGTTACGATGATGGTGATGATTTCCTGCTCGCCGCTGCCGATTTGCGCCCAATCGCAGGTGACCACCGGGTCGGAGTATACACAGGTTGTTTTCGGGGTGGTTACCGACTGAAAAGTTACATCGGCGGGGAGGGTATCCGTTAAATGCACGGTGCGCGCCAACGACGGTCCCGCATTATCGAGCAGCAACGTATAAACCAGCAACTCGCCGTCGCCTGCGGTAACATCCAACGGCGAACCCGATTTCGACAGTTGTAAATCCGCCACGTTGACCACCGTGATGTGCGTAATTTCGGTATCGGTCATCACCGGCGAACCGTCATCGCTGACCATCACCGTGACGGTATACGTTTGCCCGCCGTGCGCAGCGTTGGGCGTCCAACTGAATTCGCCCGTCACGGGGTCAATACTCGCGCCGGACGGGGCATTTTGCAGCGAAAATGTCAGCGCGTTTGCCGGGTCATCGGCATCGGTGGCGTGCGCCGTAAACGTGAGCGTATCCGCCACATCCACCGAAAAATCGCCGATGGGGGCAAGCACGGGGGCGGTATTCACCTCTGTCACGGTGATGACCACTGTGGCGGTATCGCTCAATGGCGGTAACCCGTCATCCGTAACCACCACCGTGGGCGTGTAAATGCCGGGTCCCTGCGTCTCGGTTGGCGTCCAACTGAATTCGCCCGTCACGGGGTCAATGCTCGCGCCGGACGGGGCATTTTGCAGCGAAAATGTCAGCGCATCGGGGGGAGAATCATTCGGGTCGGAAGCGGTTGCCGTAAAAGTCACCGCCGATTGCTCATCCGCATTTTGGGCGGCGATGGTATCAATTTGCGGGGCATCGTTCACCGCAGTAACGGTAACGGTTACCACCCCGACATTTGACACCGAAATACCGTCGGTGGCGGTGAAAGTGAAAGTATCTTCGCCGTTAAAATTTTGGGTGGGGGTGTAAATATATTGCGAGGTGGGAATTTGCAGCGAGCCGCCGGTTGTTACCAGCGTAACCGTGCCATTAGCCGGCTGCGTCACACTGTATGCCAAACTATCGCCGTTGGCATCCGTGGCAGACAGCGTACCGGTTACAACCGTATCTTCGGGGGTGGTATTGGCGCCGTTGTATGCCACCGGGGCGGCATTTTCAATAACGAAAGTGGCGCTTGCCAATGTTGGGGTCGGCATTTCGGTGGCGGTAACGGCGGCAGTATTTTCAATGGACATGCCGACCGCCAGCGGGACATCAACCGTTGCCGCAAACATCACCGATACCACCGAACCGGTAACAACAGTGATGCCGGAAGCGAGATTTGGCGGCGTGCCGGTGCTTCCCCCTGCCCCGGCGGGAGAAATCACCGTGCTGCCGGCAACAAATTGGGTGTTCGCCGGTAATGTATCGGAAATGGTCACGTTGGTCAACTGACCGGTCGAAGCGGTAATGCGGATGGTATAGGTCACGGTGTCACCCGGCTTTGCCGTGGCACTGTTGACACTTTTTGAAACATCCGGCGGGAAAATAACCGTCTGCGGAGTATATCGAGGCATCGGCGCGGCATAAATTACGGTTACCATTGCGGCAAGAAAAGCAGCCAACATCCCCACCGATAACAGTTTGAACAACCTTTGCTCTCTCATAACTGCCCCCGGACGGAATTTATCAAGTTGAGTCTATCACGAATTTGTAGGAAGGGGGTGATATTTTCGTTAGAAAAAAGTTAGAAACAAAAAAGCGCGGGAATTTCTCCACCGCGCTTTTTTTTGCCCGATTGACGGTTATCTCAGCGAGAAATACCCGTCCAACGCATCACGGAAGTTTTTGGGCGTATATTCGCCGCTGGCGCGGTCGAGTTGGTAATCGCCCCGATAGTCTCCCTCTGCAACACGGTAAAGCATCGAAACCAGCCGGTCAACATCCGTGCGGTCGTTATAGCAACCGAAACTCATTCGCACCAGCCCCGGCATATTGCTGCGGTCGCCGCCGAGCATTTGCCGCCGCCATTCTGCCGTGCCGTCAGCATCCAGCCCCAGCAGATGTACCACATACGGATGCGCGCAGAAACAACCGCTGCGCACGCCAATACCCCCTTCATACCCCAAAATTGCCGCCAGCAAAAAATGCGATACCCCATCCATACTGAACGGTATCACCCCCACTTTCTCATTCACTTTGGCGGGGTCTGCCTGCCCGAAAATGTGAATGCCGGGCACATCGCGCAGTTGTGTCAGCGCGTAAGCGGTCAACTCGGCTTCGTGAGCGGCAATCGCATCCATACCGACATCCATCAGCACTTGTGCCGCCACCGCCATTGCCACGGCTCCCGGCACATTCGGGCTGCCCGCTTCATCACGGTCGGGCATCCCCGCCCAAAAAACTTCATCCGGCGTCACCAAATCAATGGTGCCGCCGCCGCGATATTCCGGCGGATTTTGCAGGAAAAATTCTTTGGAACCGACCAGCGCCCCCGTACCGAAAGGCGCATACATTTTATGCCCGGAAAGTACCACAAAATCCAAATGTTCCGGGTCGTCATCCGCTTTCATATCCACCCGGCGATGCGGAGCAAGTTGTGCCGCATCGAGCATAAATTTCGCACCGACGGCGTGCGTTTTGCGCGCCAGCCGATGAACCGGGGTGAGAAAGCCGGTTACATTCGATGCGCCGGTGATTGCCACCAACTTCACCCGCTCGCCGTATTTTGCCAACTGCCGGTCGAAATCGTCTTCATCCAAACGTCCGTCCGATGTGGCTTGCACGTGCACCACCGTGGCTTTATTGCGCCACGGCAAATCGTCGGAATGGTGCTCCAGCAGAGAACTGATGACCACATCACCGGGGGCAAAATTCATACGGAACGACAATTTATTGACCGCTTCGGTGGTATTTTTGCCGAAAATGACCGTGTTGGTTTCGGGATTTGCCCCCACAAATTCGGCGATAATTTCGTGCGCGCGGTCATAGGCTTCGGTACTGAGCCGCGATTTGAAGCCCGTGCCGCGATGCACGCTGGAATAAAACGGCATAAATTCGTTCAACGCATTCATCACGTCCACCAACGGCGGCGTGCTGGCGGCGTTATCCAAATTAACATACGGCACGCGCATGCCATCCAGCAGCGGGACGAGTGCATCAACACCCAAAATTCGGTGGCGCAACGGATTTTCGCTCATAAATAAAGCCTCCTCTGGATTGAAATGTGTCATTCAATCGGTTTTCTCCATCCATTATGGCGTTTTCAACAAAATTTGCAATTGCGCGTGCTCCCGCACATAACACTTTGCCCTTTTAACAATGATTGGGTACAATTCGAGCAAAACTTTACCAAACCGAGGCTGAATTTTGCAAAATAAACCATCAACGCCCAGCGGCAGCGAACGCGCTGCCATCGTGATGAACCTTCTGGAAGTTGCCGCCATTGTTTTTGCCCTTGACCAACTCACCAAAACGTTGATTATCCGCTATATTCCGCTCTATCAATCGGTTGCACCCATTCCCGGGCTGGGACGATTGTTTCTTTTCACCCACACCCGCAACAGCGGGGCGGCATTCGGTATTTTCACCCGCAGCGGCAATCTGTTTCTGGTCATCGCGCTGTTGGTTGCCGCCGCCATCGTTTATTATGTTGCCACATCGCCGCATATGCCGTGGCTGTTGCGCATCAGTTTGGGGCTGCAAATGGGCGGCGCGCTGGGCAATATGTGGGACCGCGTGCAGCACGGCGCGGTTACCGATTTTGTGGACATCGGCTTTTGGGCGATTTTCAATGTGGCGGATGCCTCTATTGTCATTGGGGTCACATTGCTGGCATATTGGTTGTGGCAGGAAGATACCAAAGCCCAACAGCAAAAAACTTCGCAATAATGGAAAAAACTTTCATCTGCCCCGCCGACGGGGAACGGCTGGACAAATTTTTGGCGGCGAACCTGCCTCAACTTTCACGCAGCCGCATTCAGCGGTTGGCGGCGCAAGGGCTGGTAACGATTAACGGTCGCCCAGCCAAACCGAGCACCAAACTTGCGGCGGGGATGAAAATAGCCGTCACCATCCCCTCTCCCGCCGAAAGCCCGCTTGCCGCGGCAAACATTCCGTTGGACATTTTATTTGAAGATGATGTTATTTTGGTTATTAATAAACCAGCAGGGTTTGCCGTGCATGGTGGATCTGGTGTTAATGCTGGAGTGATTGAAGCCTTGCGTGAATTACGCCCTGAAAATCGTTTTTTGGAGTTGGTGCACCGTATTGATCGAGATACCTCTGGTTGTTTACTGGTTGCTAAGAAAGCCTCC
>CAYPNZ010000037.1:9985-11991 GCA_964411845.1 uncultured Anaerolineaceae bacterium | reverse complement strand
GACACACACACGCTTATTTTGCCAAAATTCATTTGGATCAATCCATTTTTGTGCCATTCTCTCTCCAATCAATGCATTATTGCAACACGTTCATCCGCCTCCCCCCGTGCCCGCGACCCAAAGACGACAACTTTTACAATTTGCGGATGCGCGGAAAACAAACACGCCAACTTATTCTTCACGTTGGCGGGCACATCAATAGAGGTTTGTCCGGGTTGACTTCGTTGATTCGATTCCATTTTTTTCACCACCACATTATACTCACTTACTCTCTCATCTGCAAACATTTTGCGAAATTCCCCGCCACATTTTACGCAGAATTTACAACCTCATACGTTTGCCGAGCAATTTCCAGCTCTTCGTTGGTGGGGATGACGAAGATTTTGACGGGACTGCCATCGGCGTGGATGGCGGTGGCGGTTTTTTTGCGACCTTCGTTTTTGGCGGCATCCAGCACGATACCCAGATTCTCCAGCCCGGCGCAGGCACGCCGACGCACGGCATTGCTGTTCTCCCCGACCCCGGCGGTGAACACTAGCGCGTCCACCCGCCCCAGCGCGGCGGCATACGCGCCGATATATTTCCGAATGCGATAAGCGTACATATCCAGCGCCAAATTCGCCTGCGCGTCGCCCGCCATCGCCCGCGCTTCAATATCCCGCAAGTCGTTAACCCCGGTTATGCCGATTAACCCGCTCTGTTTGTTCAAAATGCGGTCAATTTCATTAAACGATTTACCCAGTTTGGTTCCCATATAATACACCACTGCCGGGTCTAAATCGCCACAGCGAGACCCCATCATCAATCCGGGTAACGGGGTGAACCCCATCGAGGTATCGATGGAACGTCCCCCCGCTACCGCCGCCATACTGGCGCCGTTACCCAAATGTGCAGTGATGAGGTTGGTTTCTGCCAGCGGTTTGCCGAGCATTTTTGCGGCTTGACGGCTGACATACAAATGCGATGTGCCGTGAAAGCCATAAACCCGAATGCCATGTTCATCGTAAAATTCATTGGGAATGGCATACCGATAGGCGTGCGGCGGTATGGTTTGGTGGAAAGCGGTATCGAACACCGCCACTTGCACCGCAGCGGGGAAAACCTCTTCCGCCACGGTGATACCCTGCAAGTTGGGGGGATTGTGCAGCGGCGCAAACGGCGACAGTCGCTCGATGGCGGATTTTACTTCGGGGGTGATGACGGTGGTTTCGGCAAACTGTTCGCCGCCGTGCACCACCCGATGCCCCACCGCGTCAATTTCGGCGGCATCGGCAATTACGCCGAATTCCGCATCCATCAGCAGAGCGGCAACTTGTTGCAAGCCTGCACGATGGTCTTTCAGCACCATATCACGGCTTATTTTGCGGGCTTCGTCCGCCACAAAAACGGTGTGATTCACCCGGCTGGTGGTTTCGCCGATACGCTCCACCAGCCCGGCGGTTAGCACCCGCTTTTCGGGAAAGTCGAAGAGTTGATATTTTATGGATGAACTGCCTGCGTTGATAACCAGTATTTTCATTTTTACTCCGATAGTGTTAAACGTATACCCGTTTTTTGAATTTCATTCACCAGCGGTTCGGTCAGTTTGAAAGATGTCGGGGTGAACGGACGCGGCTCTATTCGGTCATCTACCTTTGCCGCCAGCTGCATCAACCTTACCTGTTCTTGAAACAAATCGTCTGAGAAGTCGGAGGAAACAATTGCCAGATCAATATCACTCCACTTCGTGGCGATGCCTTTGGCATACGACCCGTACAAATAGATTGCGTCTACTTGTTGTTGACGCTGCACAAGTTTTATAAACGATTGAATACTCTTTACGATATTTTTAGGGATGACAGCCACCGATACATCTCCTCACTCCATTTGCGCTTGGATGGCGGTGATAACCACCGTGTTGACGATGTCTTCCACGGTGCAGCCGCGGCTCAAATCGTTAACCGGTTTGTTCAACCCCTGCAATACCGGTCCGATGGCAATGGCGCCCGTTTCGCGCTGAACGGCTT
>CAYPNZ010000037.1:0-9885 GCA_964411845.1 uncultured Anaerolineaceae bacterium | reverse complement strand
AACCCCTGCAATACCGGTCCGATGGCAATGGCGCCCGTTTCGCGCTGAACGGCTTTGTAGGTGTTGTTGCCGGTATTCAAATCGGGGAAGATGAAAACGGTGGCTTTCCCGGCAACTTTCGAATCGGGTAGTTTGGTTTTGGCGACATTCGGGTCAACCGCCGCATCATACTGAATGGGACCTTCTACCAGCAAATCGGGGCGACGTTCTTTGACGATACGAGTGGCTTTGCGCACTTTTTCCACTTCCGCCCCCTTGCCGGAATCGCCGGAAGAATACGACAGCATCGCCACTTTCGGTTCGATGCCGAACGCCTGCGCCGTATCTGCCGAAGCGATGGCGATTTCCGCCAATTCCTGCGCGTTGGGGTCGGGGTTGACGGCGCAATCGCCATATACCAGCACACGGTCTTCCAGCGCCATAAAAAACACCGACGATACCACCGAAAATCCGGGTTTCGTCTTGATGAATTGCAGCGCCGGGCGGATGGTGTGCAGAGTGGTATGTACCGCTCCGGAAACCATCCCGTCCGCCACGCCTTTATAAACCATCATCGTGCCAAAGTACGATACATCGCACATTAAATCGTGTACCAGTTCGCGGGTAATGCCTTTGTGCTTGCGCAATTCGTACAGGGTGTTGGCATAGTCTTCAAATTCCGGCGCGCTGCACGGTTCCACAATATTAATTTGGTTTAGGTCTATGCGCAAACCTTCGTTTTGAATGATTTGCTTGATTTCATGCGGATTTCCGAGCAGGGTAACGTCAACCACTTCCTGAAAGAGCAAAATTTCCACCGCTTTCAAAATGCGGATTTCCGAACCTTCGGGCAGGACGATATGTTTTTTGTTGGCGCGCGCTTTTTGCTGCAAGTTGTAAATGAACATCCGCGGACTCATGCCGGTCGGATGGGTGGCGGAAATGAGTTCGCTGAGTCGTTCGGTGTTGACATATTTTTCAAACATGCGCAGGCTCAACTCAATTTTCCCCTGATTATCGGGGGTAATGTACGCCCGAATCGGTTCTACCTGCGTGGCAGTGGTGAAAGTATCGGTGGAGGTGGACATAATGGGCGGCAGGTTCGATAGTCCGTCCAGCAGTTTGCGGAGCGATTCCGCCGGTTGCAATCCGCCGGTGAGCAGAATGCCGGCAATAGACGGATAGTTGAGCGATTGCGAGGCTTGCAGGGCGCTTAAAATTACGTCGCCGCGGTCGCCGGGGGTGATGAGCAGTGCGTTTTCCTGCAAATACGGCAGGTAGTGTTCCAACTGCATGGCAATCACGCGGTAATGGTACACTTTATTGCGCAGTTGATTCCAGCCGTACAGTACATCGGCATTAAGCGCATCTTTGATTTCTTCCACGGTGGGACTGCCCAAAGTGCGATTGGTGGGAATGACCGCGACGCAATAGTGCGAGTTGCCCAACCGTGTTTGCACCGCGGCGCGGATGTCTTCCAGCCGAGATTTATCGGCGCGGTTGACAATGACGCCCAAAATGTGGCAGTCGTGCTCTTTGAAAGAGTCTATCGCCACCACCGCCGAACTGGCAATCGTTTCCGGGTCGCGGTTGGCGCCGTTGGTCAAAATCAAAATCGGCGTGCCCAAATTGTGAGCAATTTCGGCATTCAGGTCGAACTCATACGCGGCATCAACGCCCACAAAATCCGAACCGATGCAAATCACAAAGTCGGTTTTGGCTTCGAGCGCTTTGTATTTTTTGATGACCCGGTCTACCAAATCATTTGAATTTCCCTTTGCCAGCACCTCGGTTACTTCTCGTTTGGTAAAAGCGTAAGTTTCCTCATAATCAATACCCAATTTAAAGTGAGACAAAAGCAGGTTGATGTTTTTGTCTCGTTTACCATCGGCGGCTTCGTTTATCACCGGGCGGAAAACGCCGATTTTTCCACCGGGGATGTTTCGCAGCAACATTGCCGTGATGCCCAGCGAAACAAGCGATTTGCCCACATACGGCTCTGTTGTGGTGAGGTAAATAGAATTTGTCATATCCGCATCTCCGAACGCGCTAAGCAGTAAAAATGCAATATATTCTTATTGTATCAATAGTTATCGCCTTATACAAGTTGCCGCCGCTTGTGTTGTATTTTTCACAAACACTCTGCACCGTCTGTAAATTTTATCAAAAATTGACGAGAAAACCGATTGCCGTTAAAATTTTATCGGCTTTGCCATACTTGATTTTACGATTTTGGAACATTCATACCGGGACAATGAACGACTGGCTGGATAAAAATCGGTTCACCCTTTTTGCGGTGTTGACGGCTGCCGCAATTGTGTCTTTCGGGTGGATATACACCCATCCGCAGGCGGAAGCCTCGCGGGTTTATATTGAAGTCCCCACGGTTGAAACCGCCACTCCAACCGTCATGCCTCCCACCGAAACACCGATTCCCACCAATACCCCCACCCCACTGCGAGTTTACATCAGCGGCGAAGTGCAGCATCCCGATGTGTATGTGCTGCCGCCCGGCTCTATCATCAAAGATGCCATCACTGCGGCAGGCGGAACCACCCCAGCCGCCGATATTGATGTGGTCAATCTGGCTCAAGAATTGGCAGACCAGCAGCACATCCACATACCGGCTAAAAGCGATAACGCGCCGACACCGCCGGTGGTGGAAGGCGGCGTGCGCGCCGCGGGGGCAACTATCGCCGTGCCGGCAACCACTCCCACTCCGCTGAAAATTAACATCAACACGGCAACGTTGCAGGAATTTGAATTGCTGCCGGGCATTGGACCATCCATTGCCCAACGCATTGTTGATTATCGTGCAGAAAACGGAAATTTCAATGCAATTGAGGATATTATGAAAGTGCGCGGTATCGGGCAAGCAACGTTTGAAAAATTACAACCGAACATTACCGTGCAGTAATCCCCTACCCTACCCCACCGGATGTCAATTTCGATAGTAAGCAATCACCCGTTGCAAAATATCGTTCAACGGAATGGTCGGCTGCCAGCCGATTAGCCGTCGGATTTTTGCGATGTCGGGCACTCGGCGTTGCATATCCTGAAACCCTGCGCCATACACTTCACGGTAAGGGATGGTTTTCACCACAGACCGACTACCCGAAAGACGGATTATCCTTTGAGCGAGTTCACCGATGGAGATTTCTTCCGGGTTACCGATATTGAACACATCTCCCACTGCCTGCGGCGTATCAGCCAATTTTGCCACTGCCTGCACCACATCCGACACATCACAGAAGGCACGGGTTTGGGTGCCGTCGCCAAAAACCGTCAACGGTTCATTTGCCAGCGCCTGCTGCACAAATCGCGGAATGACCATACCATAGCGTCCCCGCTGGCGAGGTCCAACCGTGTTGAAAAAGCGGCAAATTACCACCGGCAGATTGTGTTCGGCATGGTATGCCAACCCCCAAAACTCGTCGAGGGCTTTGGTTGTGGCATAATTCCAGCGAGATTTGGTGGTTGGTCCAATCAGCCGGTCATCATTTTCGTTGAACGGCACTGCGGTTCCCTTGCCGTACACCTCAGAGGTAGATGCCAGTAATACTTTTCGCTGAAATTTGGTGGCGGCTTGCAAAACAGCATGCGTGCCCAAAACGTTGGTTTCGATGGACAGCACGGGTTTTTCCATAATCAATTTTACGCCCACCGCCGCTGCCAAATGGAAAACGACATCAACTTGCGCGACCAACTCGGATACCAACGGGGCATTCAACACCGAGCCTTCCACAAATGAAAATTGAGTGTGAGAAGAAAGTCGGGTAACATTTTCGCGGCGCCCGGTGGATAAATTATCCAGAGCAACCACTTGATGCCCGTTTTGCAAAAGAAGTTCCCCCAAATGACTGCCAATGAATCCGGCGCCACCGGTTATCAGTGCTTTCATGATGAAATTATCCTATTGTGATTTTGACATTGTTTCCGGTGCCGATGCGTCGTCATCGTTACGCCAATACTCCATCGCAAAAACAACAAACACTGCCAGCATCACTGCCAGCGCCCCGGCAACCGCGGTATTCATCAACCGTTTGGGCGAAACCGGTTTGTCCGGAACAAGCGCGCCGGCAGCCATGCGTACTTGCGAATTGGAAATTTGACCGGATAATTGCAATTCTGCCTGTTTGCGCTGTAATGTGGTCAGATTGTCCCATGCCAAATCTCGCGCTTGCTGCAATTCCCGCTTTTGCGCAGATTGAGTCTCCAGTTCCGATTGTAACGCAGCGATTTCGGTATCAAGTGAGGCAATGTATGCGTTGAGTCCGGTATCCATGGGAGAGGATGAAACCGTCGAATCGGTTGCCGGCACGTCTTTTTCAAGCAGCTGAATGTCTCGACTAATTTCCGCGCGCCGCTGCTGCAGGGTGTCAATTAAGGCGTCCACCGCATCAACCGTAACCGTTGTGTTGGAAAAGTCGGCGGGAGAGATTTGCAACTGCAATTGAGATTCCCCGTCAGCCGAAGTTGCCAACGCTTTTCGCTGGAGCAAAAGAAACGCCAGTGCATCCCCTGCCCCACCGTCGGCACCACCGGCAGCGACATGCAATCGAATGGACATCGCATCATCCAACCAAGCATCAATTTGGGTTAAGAGGTTATACTTTTCATCCAAAAGCGCTTTGGTGTGCGCCTGTCGCACCGAAACCTCACGCTGCAAGGCAGAGATACGATTATTTTTCAAAAAATCTTCCAACTTTGATTGCGCCGATTTGTATGATTGCTCCGCTTCCGCTGCTTGCGCCTCCACCTCTACCAACAGCGGTGCGGTTTGATTTCCATACAACTGATTTACATAATCCACATACGCAGCAGCCCATGCATCCGCCAATTGCGCCGCCCGAGCCGGGTCGGCATCGGACACTGTTATGGAGATGACATCGCCGGTGTTGGAAGCATCTACTTTTTTCAGCAAGTCCGTTACGCTTTTTATGTTTTCGGGCAAGATATTTTGGTGTTTCTCGAACACTGTTTCGGCGACGCTACCGGCTTTAACCAACCCGACCAGCGTATCCTGATAACTTTTTTGTGTCAGTTGGTCTTCGGTTGTTGTTTGGATTTTAGGGTCAAACGAAATTTCTGTTTTTGACTTTAAGATGATTACGCTTGCCGACGCTTCGTATGTCCGCGGCAAAAATGACGAAACCACAAATGCAACCACCGCTGCCAAAATACCGGCAGCGATAATCCATTTCCAGTATTTTATCAGCACCTCGATATATTCTCGGAGGTCAATTTCATCCTCCATCCACACTGGAGACACAACCGGTTGATTTGGAATATTTTGACTCATATTTCCTCACTGAAACGATGTTGAAAACGGTAAAAGAACATTAACCCAACCGCCAAAAAGAAAAGAGAGGTGACCATCGTGCGCGTGAAAAAATCCAGCGCCGGTGCCCCACCCCCCAAGAGTATTACTCTATAATTGGCAATTATCGAAGCCATCGGATTGAAGTAATACATCAATCGCCACACGTCAAGATTAACCCCAAACAACATATAACTGTGCGGCAGAATATCCAAAGAATAGAAGATAGGTGTCAGAAAAAATCCCGCCAACAAGACCACGTCCATTATCATCTGCACATCGCGATAAAAAACATTTGCGGTAGCCACAAAAAAGCCAATCCCCAGCGTAAAAACCAACTGCACTAAAATCACCAGCGGTAACAACAACGCCCAGCGGGTCAAGGGGATATGAAACAGAAACATTATGGGGAACAACACCACCAACGCCAGCAGAAAATTCACGAGATTCGACAGCGCCCCGGAGATAACCAACACCTCGCGCGGAAAATACACTTTATTTATCAAGTGTGCGTTTCCCACAATCGCAGATGTTGCCGCCATCACTGAATTTTGAAAAAACTGCCAAGGCAACAACCCAATCAAAACAAACACCGGAAAGTCACTGACAGCCTGCCCTCGCATTACAGTAAACACCGCCGTAAACACCATCATCATCAATAACGGGTTCAGCAGAGACCACAACACACCCAAAACGGAGTTTTTATACCGAACCTTCAAATCTCGTACCACAAGATTTTTAACAAGTTCTCGAAAATCCCACAACTCACGAACACGTGATACGGATTGACGCATGAAATACACCACACGCTCCCGAAAACCGGACACCTCAACCACTCGAATCACGGTTCGCGCCCCTGTCTTTTCGATGATATACACCAAAACCTCCATGCCTCGTCAATCAAAAGCAATATTGTATCCGACAAATTCGATTGAAGCAAAAAAATGGCTCGGGAACCCAAGTTCCCAAGCCCCCTACCCTACCCTTCTTTACCCGGGGACAACAAATCATCTAACAACTTACGCATTGCCCACAATGCCCCTTCCGCAATCTCATCGCCAGCGAACCGCTCCGCGACCAGTTGCAACGTCGTTTCATACACATCATCTCCCAACGAGACTAACTCGTACACCGTTTTTGCGGTTTGATACAGCCTATCCCCCAAACGCTGCTCTATCCCCTTTGAAGAGACTCTCCGCAACACTCTGGGCTTTTGCGGCGGCGCAGCCACCAAAGACGCAACCGCACGCCCGGACAACTTTTGGTCAATAATGTGCAAAATCAACGCCCGTCGTTCATCATCGCCCTTCAACTGCATCACCGGTCGCAACTGCTTTTCTGTCAATTGCGCTGCCTCCGCCAAGTCTTGTAAATCAGATGGTAAGGTCAACAACCGCAGGTAATTTCGAACCATTCGCCCACCGATAGCCCGCCCCGCAAGCGTTTTCACCTCTTTACCGACCGCCTCATCCAACTCTCGTCGACTCGGCAATTTAATGGTTGTGCCATCGGGAACCCGGGTTCCCATCTCCAATTGCAACCGGTCTTGGATTTGCCGAATCGCCCGAGCACGAGCAATCGCCGATAAATCCTGCCGAGCCGCATTCTCTGCTTGTTGGCGGCGGCGAATGATGTTCTCATCATCCGGCATCGGCTCAATCACGCATTGGATGCGTTCAAATTCCGAGTGCCCCTGTAAAACCAACAACTGGTGTGCCCAGTAACGCCGCTCCCCTTCTGCAACCTGATAGAATGTGTCGCCGGGGGCATCCGGGCGATTGATGGCATAAACATTGATTGGCTGCCGCAACCCAACACCAAGAATTGATGCCGCCAATGCACGCAAGCCTCGGTCTTCAACTACTTCGTCGCCGGCGGCGATACCTTCCCCGCCCAAAATCAATTGCGCCAACCGGTCTCCCGCGTCCGCGCGTGACACCAATATCTCTAACGCTTCTCGCGGCGACACCTTCCCCTCGTTGACTCGTGTCCTCAAATCGCCGGGCAAGACAAATCGCGGCTGGTTTGGGTCAGGCAAAATTTTTTCCAAGTCAACTTCGTAAACTGTTTTGTCAGTTGGCGCAAAACCAAGGTCGGTTGTTCCCAGTCCCCGTACCAAATCGTCAATATTTTCGGCGGGGCTCGATTCGCCGAGGTTTTGTAGGTTGATTTTTCTACGCGCCATACATCGCTCCCGTCCGTGCTAAAAACTCATCGCGTACTTGCCGGTATACCATTGCGTACCGTTTAAACTCGGGTCCACTGCAAAAAACCGCCGGGGTCTGCATCTCTGCGGATTCTCGAATCCGCACGGAAGACGGAACAACCGTCTTAAACACTTGACTCTTGTATATCTGCCGCACGGCTTGCTCTGTGGTTTGGTCATAAATGGTTTGGCGGTTAATGTTATTGATTAACATGCCGACAATTTTCAAGGTGGGATTATACCACTTTTGCGCCGCAGAAACGTATTTTATCGTGTCTGCCAGAGCGGTTCGCCCCCCTGCGCCCGGGTCAACCGGAATGAGCACCATGTCGGCTGCAACTAGCGCATTCATCGTCAACCGGTCAAGACTCGGCGGACAATCAATCAGTACCCAATCAAAAAAATCGCGGATGGTTACACGTTTGCCATTAGGTGTCTTCGTCAAACTGCTGCGCAAGCGAAGTTCACCTCCTTCAATTTGCACTTGCCCGTCTTTAATCATTTTTAAATTGTGGTCGGCGGGCACGGCAAACAGATTCTGGTACTTGGTGCGCAAAATGGTATTATCTATAAATCCGTCTTCCATCAACACCTTTGAAAGCGGTACCGGTGCTGCACCAACGCCCAAATAACTCAAACTGAGTGTCTGCTGCGGGTCCAAATCAATTGCCAGTACCTTGTACCCTCGTTCAACCAGCGCGCCGGCTAAATTAAACGCCGTCGTGCTTTTGGCTGAACCACCTTTTAGGTTTGTTACGCTCACTATTTTCATTTGTCACACAATCCTATTAATCACAGAAATCGAACATCATCCACAGAACCGACAACGCTATTCAATGCACGCACCACCACATTTTTCAATCGATTGTCTAACCACTCGCGTGCCATTGTCGAACCGGTTTGCACAGTATACACACCATCTACCGCACTAACCAGCTGCGTCCCCTGCATCACAGAATTAAACATTGATTTCGTCATCTGTCCGCGCAGTACATTTAGTGTTTCCGCCCAAATTGCCTCTGTAACCGGTATTTTAAAGGCTGTTTCGGTTTTTTTCGCATCGGCAACACCAGCCGGTGGAGGCGACACGTTATCTTGAACCGTTCGAAAACCCAAATCGACATCTGCCCCCTCGGCGAGTCGACGTAACGTTTTTACAAACATTGCACCGCGATTCAAGGTTTCGTCCATAGAGTGAGATAGCAAAGCCTCTTCTACTGCCGCAACATACAAATCCATATGTGTTGGGAACAACGCTTTTGCCACTTTAAATAACATTGCTCGCGAATGATAATCTTCCAACAAATCTTCCGTAAACAAAACAAGCGGTTCTAACAATTGATAATAATTGCGCTTGTTTTTTTTATATTGTTTTAGTTGATTAATATATGATTCAAGTTTGTTAACGTTATGGGCAATTATCTCCGATTTACGCGGGGGTAAACCCGACGATTCTACGATTACCGGCAAACCTGAACCCGCACCATTTTGTTTCACGGTGGTTGGTAAATCGGTCTGAATCGGATTTACTTGGTTGGGGGTGAACCTTCTTTCCTCCCGTTGACCTGTTGGCAGTAAATGCGGCTGAAATTGGTTTACGGTATTGCCCGAAAGTGTTTCTGGCGGAAGTAAATCCGCCGAACGTTGGTTTACATTAGGCTGCAAACGATAGGCATCTAACCCCAAATCACCTTGTTGAAGTTGTAAGTGCTCGACTTGATTCTTTAATTTTATCTCATCTTCCGGGGCGATGGGGTCTTCCATCAATACTTCCAGCAGAAATCCGACGCGGCGGGTTTTGCCGTTTTTTGTTTCGTAAGCGTATCGCAGGCGCGGAATGAACAGAGACAAATATTCGGCATAATCGTCAACGGGTATAATACGTCGCCACGGTTTATCATCAGGAATAACCTCGTGTTTCAGCCAACTGGCAATAGTTTCTTCGTGTACCTGCAGGTACTCAGCCAGCATCTTCCAACTGATGGTAACTCGTTTGGTACCGTCGGCGCGGCGCGGAGAATCGATGCACAATCCGCGCAAGTATTGCACCAACGCCCACCGCCCTGCCCCCAAACGCGGCAACCATTTGTTGAGCGAATAATTCGTCACGGAAATAGAACGTTCCGGCTGAACAATCGCAGAGCGCGCGCTGAGGTATACGGGACTAATTGAAACATCGTTTGCGTGTGACAGTTTCCTTGACATGATTTTGCCGTTCGTGTTATAGTAGGGGCAACTCAGCAAGGCATAATCTCCCTCCTCAAAGCGGAGCGACCGGTAGTATGCTAAAGTTGCCGTATTAAAAGTTTGTTTGACTGACGAAATTGCCAGCGAGAGAGACTCGTTGTCGCGAGTCTCTTTTTTAGGTGGTAAATTTATG
>CAYPNZ010000036.1:0-12140 GCA_964411845.1 uncultured Anaerolineaceae bacterium | reverse complement strand
AAAAAGATATGGATTCCCGCTTTCGTACCCGCAGGGCACAGGCGGGAATGACATACCTTAAATTTGGGAATTTCATCCCCGAAAGTTACTTTTGAGCATTGATAGCAAATTAAAAAACCGGTACATTTGCCAAATTATTGGGACATTATTCCTGTTGAAATTTACAGAAAACCTTAACTTGTTACTGATATGCTATACACAAAAAAACCGTGAGGGCATGTTACCCTCACGGTTTTTGTTTTCCCGGAAAATCTCTATCCGAATTGAATGCCCTGTGCCAGCGGCAATTCGGTGGAATAGTTGATGGTGTTCGTTTGGCGACGCATGTACGCTTTCCACGCATCCGAACCGGACTCGCGCCCGCCGCCGGTTTCTTTTTCGCCGCCGAATGCCCCGCCGATTTCCGCGCCGCTGGTGCCGATATTCACATTGGCAATACCGCAATCGGAACCCGCCGGCGACAGGAACAGCTCGGCTTCGCGCAGGTTGTTGGTGAAAATCGCGCTGGAAAGTCCCTGCGGT
This sequence comes from uncultured Anaerolineaceae bacterium, assembly GCA_964411845.1. Classification (GTDB taxonomy): domain Bacteria; phylum Chloroflexota; class Anaerolineae; order 4572-78; family 4572-78; genus JANTHQ01. Next base: position 11,618 of record CAYPNZ010000036.1, on the reverse strand, counting down.
ACGCCGTTATGCAGCGCAATGGCTACATCCATTGTTTCATATTCCATAATGTACAAAATCGGCGCAAACGTTTCATCACATACCAGCGGAATTTGTTCCGGCATCACAATGATGGTCGGTTCCACAAAGTTTTCGCCCAGTTCCGGCAAGCGATGTCCGCCATAGACCACTTCGCCGCCGTGCTGTTTGGCAACTTCAATTGCCGCCATCATATCTTCCACCGCGCCATGATTGATTAACGGACCCATTAGCGTGCTTTCATCCAGCGGGTCGCCAATGCGAACCTGTTTGTAGGCATCCACCAACCGGTCGGTGAGTTGTTTCACCACCGATTTATGAGCGATGATGCGGCGAGTGGTGGTGCAACGTTGTCCGGCGGTTCCCACTGCGCCAAACAGGATTGCCCGTACTGCCATATCCAAATCCGCATTTTCGGTAACAATGATGCCGTTGTTGCCGCCCAATTCCAAAATGGTGCGCCCCAACCGAGCGGCGACGGACATACCAACTTTGCGCCCCATTTTTACCGAACCGGTGAAACTGATGAGTGGCAAGCGGAAATCTTCGTTCATTGCCTGCCCAATTTCGCTGCCACTGCCGATAACCAAATTGAAGATGCCGTGATAGCCGAAATCGGCGGCAACTTTGTTGGCGATATGCTGCACGGCAACCGCCGTCAATGGCACGCCCGAAGACGGCTTCCAAATCATCGTATCGCCCGCAACGGCGGCAATGGCAGAGTTCCACGCCCAAACAGCCACCGGGAAATTAAAGGAAGTGATGATGCCGATGGGTCCCAGCGGCAGCCACTGTTCATACATTCGATGCCCGGGGCGTTCCGATTGCATGGTCAACCCGTAAAGTTGACGCGACAGCCCCACGGCAAAATCACAAATGTCAATCATTTCCTGCACTTCGCCCATACCCTCGGCTTTGATTTTTCCCATTTCAAGCGTAACCAATTCGCCCAGCGGTTCTTTGTATTCGCGCAATGCATCGCCCAATTCACGAATCATCAAGCCGCGCTGTGGGGCGGGGATGAGTCGCCATTTTTTAAAGGCATCCGCCGCTTTGTCAACCACATGGTCGTAGGTGCTGCGGGTGGCTTGCACCACCGCGGCAATCGGTTCGCCGGTGGTTGGGCTGTACGACACCAATTTTTTGCCGTTGGGGTCGGTAATCCACTCATCGGGTCCAACACACGCACCCGGATTGACATCTTGCAGGTGCAATTTTTCCAGCAAGGCTTTCATAAAAATACCTCCTTGTACATTTTGGTTTTGATGATATTCAACTGGTGGTACTCGCGGAAATTATACGAGGTTCAACGAAAATTTGCAACAAAACGGTGGTTATATTCAAAGCCGGTAGCGGGCAGTTTGGATGCACAAATCGAAGCAATCTCCCCTCGTCAAACAGGGAGATTGCTTCGATTTGTCGTTTGCCAAAACGTATTGTTATTTTATTTTTTGTGGGGAAATGCTTACCCCAACTCAGTGCAAAATTTGGCTCAAGAACAATTTGGTGCGGTCGTGTTTCGGGTTGGTAAAAAAGACATCGGGGGTTGCTTCTTCCACAATACTGCCGTCGCTCATAAAAATGATACGGTCGGCGGCGTTTTTAGCGAAGCCCATTTCGTGTGTCACCACCACCATGGTCATCCCTTCTTTTGCCAACTGGAGCATCACGTCCAACACCTCTTTAATCATTTCCGGGTCAAGTGCGGATGTCGGTTCGTCGAAAAGCATAATTTTGGGGTTCATTGCCAGTGCGCGGGCAATTGCCACCCGTTGCTGCTGTCCGCCGGACAGTTGCCCGGGGTAGACATCCGCTTTTTCGGGAATGCCCACCCGCGCCAATTGTTCGCGAGCAATTTTTTCGGCTTCCGCTTTTGAGCGTTTGCGCACCACGGTTTGAGCGATGATAATATTGTCCAGCGCGGTCAAATGCGGAAACAGGTTAAATTGCTGAAAAACCATCCCGACTTCGCGGCGGATAGCGTTAATCGCTTTTCCTTTATGGCTCAACAGCATACCGTCTACCCAAATTTTTCCGGCGGTGGGGGTTTCAAGATGGTTGATGCAGCGCAACATGGTTGATTTACCGGAGCCGCTGGGACCAATAACCACCACCACTTCGCGGGGCATTACTTCAAGACTAACATTATCTACCGCTTTTATTGCGCCGAAATGTTTGCTGACGTTTTCCAAAATGATGATTGGTTTTTGCTCGTTAGTCATCGGTGCTCAACCTCCGTTCCATCGCTTTGACGCCAATGGACAATAGAATTGTCATGGTTAAATACATTACCGCCAGCAAGGTATATGTTTTTAAGTATTGGAATGAACTTGCCGCGTAAAGTTTACTGAGCTGCGTCATATCGCGCACCCCCAGCACGGAAATAAGCGACGATTCTTTGAGCATGGCGATGAAATCGTTACCCAATGGCGGCAACACGCGCCGAATTGCTTGTGGCAAAATGATATAGCGCATTGCCTGCACATACGACATCCCCAGCGAACGGGCGGCTTCCATTTGCCCGCGTCCGATGGACTCGATACCGGCGCGGAAAATTTCGGCTTCAAACGCGCCGTAACTGATTGCCAGCGCAATCGTGCCGCGAATGGAAAAGTCCACCTGTCGCACCGATAATGCTGCCAATGCGTTTTCCGGTCCCAACAAATGAATTTGCGCCAGCCACGCGCCTAAAGCGTTGATGCCGTTAATTGCGGGAGGGGTAACTACGAATGCCACATATAGAATGTTTACCAAAATCGGAATCCCCCGCATAATATTTACATACAGGGTAGCCGTATTATATAAAATCGGGTTTTTCGACACACGTCCCAACCCGGTAAAAAGCCCAATTACCACCGCCAAAGCATATCCGGTTAATGTTACCCGGATGGTCATGGCGATACCGTCTTTCAAGAAGTTGAAAATTTCAGTGTATGTTTCATCTGTGGCGAAACCGTAAATTAAATATGCCGCCACCAAAATAATGACAAGAAACCACCACGGCATTTTCGATGCCGTGTCCATCATACTGTCACGACGAGATGTGGTTGGTACCGATGGTGTGTCCATAGGATTGTCCCCATTCAGGTAGAATTTCGATAAAATTGCAAAAAATTTGGGTGCAGGAGTGTGACCCCCTGCACCCAATAACTATGTATTGCTATTTGATGTCGTCGTAGGTGAGTTTGAATTTGTCGGAGAAGTATTTATCTGCCAACTCATCCAAAGTGCCGTTTTCGCGCATCACTGCCAGTGCTTTGTTCACCGGCTCAACCAAGTCGCTCCCTTTCGGGAAGATGAAGCCCAACTGGTCGCTCGACAGTGAGTCGCCCACCAATTTCAGTTGGTCGGCGTTCACACCCACGTAGCCTTGACCGGCTGTTTCGTCCATCAACACCATATCCACGTCGCCGGCTAGCAGTGCCTGCACCGCCAAACCAAAGTCGTTGAACGAGACCACCCGGTCTTCGCCAACCAAATCGACCGCGGTCAGATAGTTGGTCGTTCCCACTTGCGAACCCACCAGCAAGTTCGGGTCGGCTTTGAATTCTTCCGCCGTGCTGAAACGGTCTTCGTCTTTCCGCACCAGCATCCGCTGTTCAATGTTGATGTACCCGTCGGAAAAGTCTACCACTTTGGCGCGGTCTTCGGTGATGGTAATACCGTCTGCCGCCATATCGAATTGCCCGTTGGATACCGCCGCAATCATGCCGTCCCACGCCGTTTCGACGTACACCGGCTTGCAGTTCAGCAGTTTGCAGATTTCGGCAGTGGCATCGTAATCCCAGCCGCCGGGTTCGCCGGTTTTCAGTGAGATGTAGTTAAACGGCAGGTAAGCATTTTCCACGGCGATGGTAACTTCTCGTCCACCGAGGTCGGGCAGGTCAGAAGTAGGTTGTTCTTCGCCGTATGCACCTTCGCCGATGTCGTCGTAGGTGAGTTTGAATTTGTCGGAGAAGTATTTATCTGCCAACTCATCCAAAGTGCCGTTTTCGCGCATCACTGCCAGTGCTTTGTTCACCGGCTCAACCAAGTCGCTCCCTTTCGGGAAGATGAAGCCCAACTGGTCGCTCGACAGTGAGTCGCCCACCAATTTCAGTTGGTCGGCGTTCACACCCACGTAGCCTTGACCGGCTGTTTCGTCCATCAACACCATATCCACGTCGCCGGCTAGCAGTGCCTGCACCGCCAAACCAAAGTCGTTGAACGAGACCACCCGGTCTTCGCCAACCAAATCGACCGCGGTCAGATAGTTGGTCGTTCCCACTTGCGAACCCACCAGCAAGTTCGGGTCGGCTTTGAATTCTTCCGCCGTGCTGAAACGGTCTTCGTCTTTCCGCACCAGCATCCGCTGTTCAATGTTGATGTACCCGTCGGAAAAGTCTACCACTTTGGCGCGGTCTTCGGTGATGGTAATACCGTCTGCCGCCATATCGAATTGCCCGTTGGATACCGCCGCAATCATGCCGTCCCACGCCGTTTCGACGTACACCGGCTTGCAGTTCAGCAGTTTGCAGATTTCGGCAGTGGCATCGTAATCCCAGCCGCCGGGTTTGCCGGTTTGCAGTGAAATATAGTTGAACGGCAGGTAAGCATTTTCCACAGCGATGGTGATTTTTCGTCCACCGAGGTCGGGCAGGTCTGCTGCCATATCGCCGCCGGTTTCGGCTTTGTTTTCGGGCCACACCGGCACGAATTTGCCGTTTTGAATTTGCACGACACCGATTTTCGGGTCGGCACAGTCGCCGTTCTCGTCACACGTAATCGTCCCCGTGATGCCGTCCATATCTTTGGTGGCATACAGCGCGTCGCGCAATGCCTGCCGCGGAATGTACAATGTCCCGTCGCTGTCTTCCACCGCTACTTTTTCGATGGCATCCAAGATCATGTTCGTCGCGTCAAACGCATGCGCATGGAACGGCGCCGTCGGGTCCGTCCCGTAGTCCTTCTTGTATTCCGCTAAAAACTTCTGATACAAGTCGTTCCCGAAACTCAAGTCCGGTCCCGTCAGGTACATCCCTTCGCCCGCAGGTCCCGCCGCTTGTATGAATTCCGGCGATTGCATCCCGTCCGCGCCCATTAAAATCGTGTTCTCCAAACCCGATACTTCCGCGCTCTGCGCCGTAATAAAACCGCCTTCCGCAATGAATATCGGGTAGTACAGTACGTCCGGGCTGTCGGTGGCAATGCTCGTCAATAACGGACGCATGTCCGTGTCGCCCACGTTCACCGCTTCCTGCGCCGTGATGGTGCCGCCCAACTCTTTAAATCGCTTCGCAAATACCGCTTGCAGTTGCTCCGCATACGGGCTGCCGTCGTGGATCGTCGCCGCGCTCCGCGCACCCAATACGTTGTACGCATATTCCGCCGCTACTTTCCCCTGTATGCTGTCGTTGTGCGCGGTCCGCAAGAAGGACGGTACGTGTGTGTCCGGTGCGGTCAGGCTCGGCGCGGTACAACTCGGCGAGACCATGGTGTAGCCCGCATCGTTGTAAATCGGCGCCGCCGGTGTACAACTGCTTGAACAGTTGTGTCCCACAACCGCTACCACGCTCTCGTTCGAGACTATCTTCGTCGCCGCCGTTTGCCCGCCTTCCGCGCTGCAACCGCCGTCTTCCGCTTCCAACTCCAGCGGATGTCCCAATACGTCGCCGCGGAATTTCAACGCAATTTCCGCCCCGTATTGGCTGTCCAGCCCCAATGAGGCGTTCGGTCCGCTGACCACCAATGCGCTCGCCAAGACTATCGGGTCGTCTTTGGCAACTTCCACGCACCCCAGCGGGTCGTCGCAGGTGTAACTTTCCACTTGCTCCGCTTTTGCCGGCGCTTTGGTCGGTTCCGCCTGTGCCGGGGCTTTGGTCGGTTCTGCTTGCGCCGGGGCTTTCGTCGGCTCTGCCGGCGCTTGCGTCGCCGCCGGTTGGCTGCCGCCGCACGCCGCCAATGCCATCATTACTATTAGCATTAGACTCGCTATTACTATGACTCGCTTTTGCATTTCTCCTCCATACTTATTGTGGTTCGGTATGTTTGCCAAAAGTTATTCAAAAAACTGTTTATTATTCGTCTACCACCCCCTTCCCGAAAAGGACATGGGCATTGTTGCAACTGGTGAAATCATTATTGATTGAATGCCAAAGTATAGCATGAGCAAAAACGGGTGTCAAAAAGGTGAAATTTCCCACGCTGATTGACACCCGTTCTGTGTGTAGTTTAGGGTTATCGCCGGTTTAACCGCGGGTTGAGGGCATCTTGCAAACCGTCGCCCAGCAGATTGAAACCAAGCACAACCATAGCGATGGCAGTGCCGGGAATGAAAACCAAAAACGGGGCGGTAAATACCTGATTGCGTTCGGAGCTGACCATTAAACCCCACTCCGGCGTGGGCGGTTGCGCCCCCAACCCCAGAAATGACAGCGCCGCAACTTCGACAATTGCCGTGCCGATGCCGAGTGTGCCCTGCACGATGAGCGGATTAATGGCATTGGGCAGCACGTCGCGGAACAAAATGCGCATGGGGGGCACACCGAGTGCCCGGTCTGCCAAGATGAAATCGCGCTCTTTTACCGAAATGACACTCGACCGAATGACGCGCGCATACGATGGAATGGTAACGATGCTGATGGCAATGAGCGCATTTATCAACCCCGGACCGAGCACGGTTACGATGGCAATTGCCAAAATCAGTGCGGGGAACGCCATCAGCACGTCCATCGTGCGCATAATGACATTATCCACCCACCCGCCCAAATAACCGGCAATAGCGCCTAAAATTGTACCGCTGACAATGGCGATGGTCACGGCGGCAAAACCAACCGATAGCGATAAACGCGCACCATAAACCATACGGCTGAAAAAGTCACGGAAATTGGCATCCACGCCGAAAATATGTTCCGGTCTTTCGGGGGGGCATCCCAAAGCGTGAATACAGGGACCGGTACGTTTTTTGATGCCCTGTTCCACGCCGATGAGTTGTTCGGTGGGGTCAAACGGGGCGATGATGGGCGCAAAAATAGCAACCAGTGCCAAAAATAACAGCATCACCATTCCCAATACGGCAGATTTTTTCTGCAATAAAAACCGCATCGCATCCTGATAAAGGCTGCTCGGTTTGGGGCTGCGGGCGAGTTCGGGGATGTGGGAAGTTGTTGTATCTGTTGCCATAATGTCTCCCTAACTTAAACGAATGCGCGGGTCTAAAAATGCGTATGATATATCAACCAAAAGGTTGATAAACACAAAACTAACGGCAATAATCAGGGTAAAGCCCTGCACGATGATATAGTCACGGGCGGTGATGGCTTCAAACAGGGTGCGTCCCAATCCTGCCAAATTGAAAATTGTCTCGGTGAGTACCGCGCCCGCCAGCAGGTATCCCAGTTGCAAGCCAACAATGGTTACCACCGGCAACAGGGCGTTGTTCAACCCGTGTCGAAAAACCACCACATACTCCGACAACCCTTTGGCGCGGGCGGTACGAATATAATCCAAACTGAGCACATCCAACAGTGATGCCCGCGTGATACGGGCGATAATTGCCAGCGGGATGGTGCCGACGGCTACCGCCGGTAAAATCATGTGGCGCAACGCATCCCAAAAAGCCTGCCAATTACCGGTAATGAAGGCGTTGAACATATTCAAATTTGCTATGAACGACAGGACGTTATACAACCCGGTTTCTTCTGCCACCTGCCAGTGCCACACTTCAAAAAAGGGCGGGTTCATAATGCCGGAACTCAGTCGCCCCGATGGCGGCAGATGCAAGAATGTGTCTCGCAACAACAGCGCAAAAACGTACTGCAATAGTAAACCCAGCACAAATACCGGCACCGAAATGCCGATATTCGCACCAATCATCGTCAACACATCAATGGCGGAATTGTGCCAATAGGCAGAAACAATGCCCAGGAATATCCCCAACGTGGTGGCAAACAGCATTGCCGAAATAGCCAATTCAACCGTTACCGGTAACCGTTCCACAATAATATCTACCACGGGGCGTCCAAAACGGAACGATTCGCCGAGGTCGTGTTCAATAAGGATTTGTTTGAGGTACACACCAAATTGCACGGGGATGGGGTCGTTTAGCCCGTTGCGTTCCATAAAAGCGTCGCAAATTTCATCGGTGGCACGCTCGCCGAGTACGGCGCGGCAGGGGTCGCCGGGAATAACGCGCGCCAGTACAAAGGTGGCAAATAAAATCCCGATAAGCACGGGCACAGCCAGCGCGACTCGTCGGGCAATGTATTGTCCCATATTGATGACCTCCTTGAAATGACGAACTACGAAATACGAACAACAGATGCTGTCCTTCGCACATCGTCACTCGCCATTGGTTGACGTTGCTTGTGTGAAAACGTAGGGCAGGGTGCGTTTGGATTTTTCCATTGTCACCCTGCCCTATTTTACACCATTTCTACAACTTCACGAAAATCTTATTTATCGGCGTTTTTGAATGCGCCAAAGAAGGCAGAGAAGTAGGTGAAGTCACCGGCACGTCCGGTATGAAGCGGGCTAGCCGCATCCCACTGGGCGGTATAACTGGCGATAACGTCTTGGGCATCCAAAGTGCTGCCGTCGTGGAATTTCACGCCGGGGCGCAAGTGGAATGTCCATTCGGTCAAATCGTCATTTACATCGTAGCTTTCTGCCAATGCCGGTTTTACGGCAGTGCCGCCAACTTCGTATGCCAGCAGGCTTTCGCTGACTTGTTCACACAGGCGGAAGGTTTCGCCATCAGTTTCATCGGCGCAGTAAGCGCTGATGGGTTCGGCATTTTGCATCCATACCAGAGTATCTTTGCCCGGATCCATTACCGCGAAGTATTCGTTGCCCAACGGTGAAGCGTGAGCACCTTTAACAGAGGCTTGGAATGCGGTTGCGGAACCACCGTGAGCGATGGGAACCATCGGCACGTGTTGAACGAGCAATCCGTTGGCTTTGGCGTACAGTTCGTTCCGTTTGGTTTGGTAGGGAATACTGGCGGCTTGCGCTAAAACTTCGTGAATATCATCGAAGCCGTTGCCAAACTGGTCGCTGGCGCCTGCACCAAAGTGGAAATCGAGGAAGTTGGTTTGGTCAGGATAGTCTGCGCCCCAACCGAGCATGTGGAAACCGGTCAGTTCGCCGGCAGCGGCGGCATCCAAGAAGGCGCCACTTTCCATCACCTGAATTTCGGCGTTGATACCAACTTCTTTCAACTGGGCTTGAATGTCTTGCGCCACAACGCCGGGCTCGGGCAGATAACTGCGCACCACATCGCGGTAGGCGATGGTGGTGTCAAAGCCATCGGGGTAACCGGCTTCAGCCAGCAATGCTTTGGCTTTTTCGGGGTCGTATTGCGGGAAGGGGTCGCCTTCGCAACCGCCGGGAATGGCGCACGGGGTAAAGTAATCGGCGGGGATGGAACCGGCAGGATAGAAGTTGTCTACAATTCGTTGTTTGTCAATGGCGTAAGAGATGGCTTGCCGCACTTTTTCGTTATCAAACGGCGGGTGCGTATTGGTCATCCCCAAGTAGAAGACGTTCAACCCTTCACGCGGATAAAGTGTTAAATTGGGGTCGTTTTCGATGACGGGGAAGTCATCGGGGGTGGGGTTATCAATGCCGTCTACGTTACCGGATTGCAGTTCGAGGAAACGCTGTGCGCCTTCCGAACTCCAGCGGAAAACGAGGGTTTTGGTTTTGGCGGGGTCGCCCCAGTAATCGTCGAAACGTTCAAAAGTAATGTGGTCGCCTTTTTTCCATTCAACCATTTTGTAGGGACCGGTGCCGATAGGTTTGTCGAGCAGGTCGCCCGCGCCACCGTTGGCTTCCAGATACTCCGACGGTTGGATGTTCAACGCGGTAAACGCCACTTTCGAGGGGAATGCCACGTCGGGGGCGCAAAGGTCGAATTTGACGGTCATGTCATCCACGGCTTCGATGTTTTTGATGAGACCGCCGTAAGCGCAGGCATCTTCTGCCATGGCTTCGCCGCCGGTTTCGGCTTTGTTTTCGGGCCACACCGGCACGAATTTGCCGTTTTGAATTTGCACGACACCGATTTTCGGGTCGGCACAGTCGCCGTTCTCGTCACACGTAATCGTCCCCGTGATGCCGTCCATATCTTTGGTGGCATACAGCGCGTCGCGCAATGCCTGCCGCGGAATGTACAATGTCCCGTCGCTGTCTTCCACCGCTACTTTTTCGATGGCATCCAAGATCATGTTCGTCGCGTCAAACGCATGCGCATGGAACGGCGCCGTCGGGTCCGTCCCGTAGTCCTTCTTGTATTCCGCTAAAAACTTCTGATACAAGTCGTTCCCGAAACTCAAGTCCGGTCCCGTCAGGTACATCCCTTCGCCCGCAGGTCCCGCCGCTTGTATGAATTCCGGCGATTGCATCCCGTCCGCGCCCATTAAAATCGTGTTCTCCAAACCCGATACTTCCGCGCTCTGCGCCGTAATAAAACCGCCTTCCGCAATGAATATCGGGTAGTACAGTACGTCCGGGCTGTCGGTGGCAATGCTCGTCAATAACGGACGCATGTCCGTGTCGCCCACGTTCACCGCTTCCTGCGCCGTGATGGTGCCGCCCAACTCTTTAAATCGCTTCGCAAATACCGCTTGCAGTTGCTCCGCATACGGGCTGCCGTCGTGGATCGTCGCCGCGCTCCGCGCACCCAATACGTTGTACGCATATTCCGCCGCTACTTTCCCCTGTATGCTGTCGTTGTGCGCGGTCCGCAAGAAGGACGGTACGTGTGTGTCCGGTGCGGTCAGGCTCGGCGCGGTACAACTCGGCGAGACCATGGTGTAGCCCGCATCGTTGTAAATCGGCGCCGCCGGTGTACAACTGCTTGAACAGTTGTGTCCCACAACCGCTACCACGCTCTCGTTCGAGACTATCTTCGTCGCCGCCGTTTGCCCGCCTTCCGCGCTGCAACCGCCGTCTTCCGCTTCCAACTCCAGCGGATGTCCCAATACGTCGCCGCGGAATTTCAACGCAATTTCCGCCCCGTATTGGCTGTCCAGCCCCAATGAGGCGTTCGGTCCGCTGACCACCAATGCGCTCGCCAAGACTATCGGGTCGTCTTTGGCAACTTCCACGCACCCCAGCGGGTCGTCGCAGGTGTAACTTTCCACTTGCTCCGCTTTTGCCGGCGCTTTGGTCGGTTCCGCCTGTGCCGGGGCTTTGGTCGGTTCTGCTTGCGCCGGGGCTTTCGTCGGCTCTGCCGGCGCTTGCGTCGCCGCCGGTTGGCTGCCGCCGCACGCCGCCAATGCCATCATTACTATTAGCATTAGACTCGCTATTACTATGACTCGCTTTTGCATTTCTCCTCCATACTTATTGTGGTTGTTTTCTACAACTGACCGTCAAAATTACCGATACATTCGTTAAGTTTTGCTGCCTCACCCCCTTTCAAAGTTAAGTTGGTGTATCTTACAAAGCTTACGATGTCATTGTACGGATGCTGTTTAATTCTTGCGGATTTCTATCCTATACATTTAGGAATGTCGAAGTATAGCATGAAAAACGCCAAATTGTCAATTTGAATGAGAACACGGTCACGGCTGTTGCAAAGTAAATTTTAAGACTGCCGGTTGGCTGTAATTGTTTCC
>CAYPNZ010000035.1:0-12250 GCA_964411845.1 uncultured Anaerolineaceae bacterium | reverse complement strand
CTTGCAATTCGGCTAAATTGTAATCAATCAACGCTTCTTTTAAGGGTTTCACACGTTTATTATACCGAAGGTCGCCAAAAAAATGAATTTTGCCGGTTGGTGAATCGCTGCGGGCTGGCTATAATAGCATACACAGAAAGAATCGGTATGAGAGGCAAAAAATGTATAATGACCAACAACCGAAAAAATCGAAGATGTGGGCGGGCTTTATGCTCGAATTGCAAAAAAACTGGCGGTTGTGGTGGGGGCTGTTCACCCATCCGCGGGTATCGCTGCTGGTAAAATTGATTCCGGTGCTGGGGGTTTTATATTGGTTAAACCCCATTGACCCCCTGCCGCCGCCATTAAATGTAACGCCCATTGATGACCTGACTGCAATTTTGCTTGGATTGAAACTTTTTGTAGAATTATCTCCACCTGATTTGGTAGCGGCGCTGCGTCATGAAATTGAATACGGCACAGAAACCAACGATGAGGTTATTGACGCTTCTTACCGCGTGTTGGATGATGATTAAGCCGGTTACAGCGAAAGGTAAAAACAATCCATGCTAGACCCTCAACATATCCCCCTGACAGATGCGGCGGCAACCATTGGTGTGTCACCTTCGGTTTTGCGCCGATGGTTGGCTGAATTTTCTGCGCTTCTATCCGATGCGGTTGACGTGTCCGCAGAAAACGGCGACATCTTTTTGACCGAGAAAGATGTGTCGCTGTTGGAAAATGCCAAAGCAAAATTGGACGAAGGGTTGTCGTTTGAACAAGTGCGCCAACAATTGGAAGCATCGCCGCCCCCTGCCGCCGAGCGGGATATTGTTGCCGCGCAGGAAGAAACCGCCATTGCCGCGATGAGTTATTTTTCGGAAGTTATCGAGGAATTGCACAAAGGGCAATTAAGCGTGCTGAACAGCCAAGCCGCCAACCGAGAATTGATGGGCGTTTTAATTCAGGACAATTTCAACCTGAAAGAGGAAAATAAACGCCTGCGCGAGCGAATGCTGGATGTTGAACGGCAAGTGAGCCAATTGCGCCGCGATGAAATTTCGCGCCGAGAATCGCTGCGACAGGAAATTGAAGCCAAATTAACCGAAATTCGGATGCAGGTAATGCGTAACCCGGTAACGGTGCTGCAAGAGCGCACCGGTTGTTTGGGGTGGTTGGTTGGTTCAAAAACAGACATGAAAACCATCCCCACCGAAAACCCCGCGCCGCAAACCCCGCCCCCGCGAGCGTATCCGCCGCGCCCGCCGGGTCCGCCGGAATAAAAATCAGAAAACCGCCGTTGGGGCGGTTTTTTGGTTACAATGTTTTTAGTTTTTCGATGACCATAGCCGCATAGGTGGAAAACTGCCAATCGCCCAAAATATCTGCCGCTTTCAAATCGCCGATGGTGGCAGGATTTAGGCGGGCAATTGCTTTCAGCGCATCATTGGGCAAAATAACATTCGGTTCCACCCCTCGTTTGGCAGCCAGCGCGTTGCGCCACGCCCGCAAATGCTCGTAGCGCGCCAGCGCGGCATTGGTCAACCCATTTTTGGTATGGCGACGATGGCGGCTGGCTTCGGGCGGGGTGGCTTGCAGCAGCGCAATCAAATCGCGCGGGTGCGTTTTCAGCACGGTACGATGAATACCCCGCACTTTTTTCAGCGCGGAAACGGTTTTGGGGCGAGTTTGCGCCAGCTGGCACATTGCCGCATCCGACATAAGTTTAAATGGCGGGATATTATAATAGCGGGCAATATCATCGCGGAAGATAAAAACGGCTTGCAGCACCGCTTGCTCTTCAGAAGACAAGTTTTTTGCGCCGCGCACGCGCCAAAAATCCGCCGGCGAAAACACTTTCGCGGTGGGGGTCAATCGGGTAAGCCGTTTAAATGCGGCGCGGGCTTCAGAAAGACGGTTTTGGGCGGCAAGCGCATCAAGTTGAATTTGGCGCAATGTGTGCAAATAGTGGGTATCTCGGTAGGCATAATTCAATGCCTGCGGCGACAGCGGTCGCTTGCCCCAATTGTATTGCTGAAACTTTTTGTTTAACTTGACATGCAAATGAGTTTCCAGCAAACTACCCAAACCAACTTTTTGCCACCCCAATATTTTGGCGCTGACCATTGTGTCGAACAGGTTGGAAAACTCAAAACCGTAATCGCGTTTTAAACTGAGAATATCATATTCCGCCGCGTGGAAGATTTTTTGGATGTGTTCGGCGGAAAATATGGTTGCCATGGGCGAAATATCCACCGCCAGCGGGTCAACAATATAATCGGTTTCCGGGGTTGAAATTTGAACCAAACAAACCTTCTCAAAATAACTGTACAGGCTGTCACTTTCGGTATCCACGGCAATAACCGGATAATCGTTTAAAGTGGCAATAAGGTTTTGTAATTTTGTTGGCGATGAAATAAAAACATACGTTGCCAAAAGTTTGCTCCCTGAGCCCGAAATTTTCCGCTCAATCATAACAGATTTTAGGAGATAGCCAAATTATGGTCAGAAAAAAATCGTTTGTGCCCGACCCAACTACCGGACGATTACCCCCGCGTCAGCGATGGGATACCCGATATGCCCAATTTCTCGATTCAAAATTGCCAACCCAACCCCGCGATTTTTTGATGACATGGCTGCCTTCTTTGCCGAAAGACGGGCTGGCGCTGGATATTGCCGCCGGGGCAGGGCGACACAGTTTGGCGCTTGCCGGGCACGGTTTGACGGTGCATGCGGTAGACATTTCGTTTGAGGGATTGCGGTTGTTAAAAAAAGCCACCCGCCCGCCGGAAAAAATTGTGCCCATCGTGCTCGATTTGGAACGGGGATGGCTGCCGCGCGCCCAATATGATGTGGTTGTTAATTTTTTGTTTCTGGAACGGGCGGTTTTTCCGGCGGTAAAACAGCGGTTGGCAACGGGGGGGTGGCTGCTCATTGAAACGTTTACGGTTGAACAATTGACATTGCCCCACAAAAAAAATCTTCGGCGGCACTTTCTGTTGGAAAAACACGAGTTGTATGATATTTTTTCAGATATGGAGATTGTTTTTTATAACGAGGGACTGGCATACGGCAACTATACCGCCCAGTTGGTGGCGCGGAAAAAATAGACCGCTCGCAAAAATCCGAAATTTTGCCGCTTTCGTGGGCGAAATTTGCAGAGACGGGGAACTTGCCTCTGCCCAATTTTCGGGCGACCACAAGGGTCGCCCTTACAAATAAACGGCTTGTTTGGTTTTACATTTAAATAGCCCCGACAGGTATAGCGAAGGGGCGAAAACGGCAAACAAAGTTAGTTACACCTCGGTGGTATCATCCGGCGGCGTTTCTGTTTCCGGCGGATCTTCCGGTTTGGCGGCGGGTGTTTCCAAACGGTCAATCATCTTTTGTATTCCCTCATCGAGCGTTTTCAGCACATCCAGCAAAACCGGTTTGGCTTCGTCATACACTTTTGAACCCAACCCTTTTACATCTTCGGCGGCTTTTTTCACTTCCGATTTAACCTCATCGCCGGTGAGCGTTTCTTTGGCTTCGGTAACGGTTTCTCCCACCTGTTCCGCCATTGCGTGCAAGCCTTCTTTCAAATCGCGCATTTGGCGTTGGGTGGCTTCGTTTTGCCATGCCGATTTTAACGCTTCGGCAATTGATTCTCCCAATCGTTGAAAGTCTTTCGCCACGGCATCCCACTGATTTCCTGCCGGGCTGTGGGGGGCTTCGGTGTGTTCGCCATTCGGCGGGGTAGATTCATTCGGATGCGGGGAATTGGTGTCTGTGGTCATATTTTCCTCCGATATTTTACAACCAATGTATTGAACTAATTTACTTTACGCAATCCGAGGAAAAAAGTTGCAAGTTATCGCACGCGCCGCCGCCATTCTTCTTTCAGCGTCAGCGATTCCAGCGAGGCGGATTCTTCGGCAAAGTCTATCAGCAGACGGTTAAATTTGCTGCTGGCATCAATCATCGGGAAATGCCGCGCCGAAGGGAGAGTAATTGTTTTGATGTGCGATAACGACCCGTTCAATATTTCGCTGGTGGCGGGGTTAACCACATCATCTTTTTCGCCGTAAACCAACAGCACATAACACGATAGCGATTTAAGCATTTGGGCAAGGTTCATTTGCTGTAACGAGTCAATGCTGCGCCGGATAACGGTTTCGGCGGCGCGTTGGGCTTCTTGCGCCACTTCCGGGGTGGGAATGGGATTCCAGCGGAAAACGCGCTTTAACAGCGATGTTTCGTTTCGTTTGATGAGCCGCGGGTTGATGTGTTTGGTAGACAGAGGCAATCCCACCGCCACAATTTTATCGGTGGATTCGGCAAATTGGTGGGCGTAGGCGATAGCAACGCCGGCACCCAAGCCGTGTCCCACCAAAATTGGCTTTTCGATGCCCAATTCGGTGATAAAACCGGTGAGCAGCGCAACATATTGCGCCATATCAAAGCGAGATTCCGACTTGTCGGAATCGCCAAAACCCCATAAATCCAGCGCGTAAACGCGATGGTCAATGGCTAACGCTTCCATAGTCGGCATCCAATAGCGCCACGAACCAAGCCAACCGTGTAAAAAGACAATCGGCTTGCCTCTACCAAACGCTTCATAATGGACTAATCCCGCATTGATGACAATTGCGCTCATTTGCCGTACTTTGCCAATACTGATTTTACTTGTTCCACCAAATCATCCGGTGCGAACGGTTTGAGAATATAGGCTTCCGCACCCAGTTCCGTGCCCTGCCGAATTTCGGTTTCTTGCCCTTTGGCAGACAGAAAGATTACCGGAATGTGTCGGGTGACGGGATTGGCTTTCAATTGGGTACAGGCTTCAAAACCCGTCATTTTCGGCATACGAACATCCAACATTATCAAATCCGGCAGATGTTCAATTGTTTGTTGCACGGCGGCTTCGCCGTTGGGCACTTGAATTACCGTGTAACCGCTCAGTTCCAACGAAAAACCAATGAGTTCTCGAATGTCGAGTTCGTCTTCTGCTACTAAAATTGTGGCGCTCATAAATTCTCCGTTAAGTTTCTTGCGCTAAGTTTACCTGAGAAACGGGTGAGGCGGACGATTGCCAATTTTGGGTGGGCAGTGTGAAACTGAAGGTGCTGCCTTTGCCCAATTCACTTTCGACCCAAATTTTGCCCCCCATCAACTCGGTGAACATTTTGGCGATGGATAACCCCAAGCCGGTGCCGTCTACCAGCGATGATACATCTCGTTCGGCGCGGAAGAACCGGTTGAATACCTGCCGGGCATCTTCTTCGCTGATGCCCAAGCCGGTATCTTGCACCGAAATTTGCACAAAATCGCCGTCAACTGCCGCCGAAACGAAAATGCTGTCGTTTTGGCGGGTATATTTTACCGCATTTCCCACCAAGTTGACCAAAATTTGTGTCACGCGGTTGGCATCGGCGAAAACCGGGGGCAGGGTCGGCGGTAAATTTTTCACCACGGTGAGATTTTTGTCGGCAATTTGCCGGTCTAAACTGGTGAGCACCTCGTTTATCACGTCGGAAATATCGAAAAATGCCGGCATCAACCGAACTCTGCCGGTATCAATCCGCGAAATATCCAAGATGTCGTTTACCAGCGCGCTCAGCCGGTCGGCGTTATTTTTGATGATGTTGATGAATTTCTGCTGCATTTCCGACAATTCGCCGACTTTGCCGCTTGCCAGCAAATCGGTATAGCCTTTGATGGAGGTCATGGGGGTGCGTAATTCGTGCGAAACGGTGGACACAAATTCGTCTTTCATCCGGTCGAGTTCCGCCTCGCGGGTGATGTCGCGCAAAACCACCAGCAGGCTCGGCGGGGTGTTCAGGGTGATGGTTACTTCCGACAGCAGCATCAAAATAACACGCCCGCCGCTTTCCACCCGATGCGGTGTGGAAAAATCGGGGTGAGGTGTGTTTAAAATTGCGTTTAATTCCTGCGCCAGCGCCGAGGCGACATCGCCGTTACCGTTGGTGGCGGCGGGAAAGAAGGTGCGGAACGGTTGCCCGGCAGCGGTTTCCGGGTTGATGTGCAGTAAGGTTGCCGCAACCTGATTGATGAGTTGTACCGTGTGTTCCGCATCGAGCAAAAGCATACCGTCGGCGGCGCCTTCGATGATGGCTTTACTTTTGCGCACTTCGGCTTGAACATTACCCAGCAGTTCGCCCAAACGCTGCACTTGGTCGGAAATGAGGTTGTACAGTCCGGCATTGTTTACCGCCGTGGCGATAATCGGTGCGGTAGCGGCGGCAAATCGCAGTTGGTCTTGGGTAAAATAATCCGGTTCGGTGTGGTATAACATCAGCACCCCGACCATTTCATAACCCGCCGTGAGCGGCACAACCAGCGCCGAACGGTGCTCCGGCGGTTTTCCGTCGGGAATCCAATCGGAATCTGCCGGCAGGTCTGGCACCACAATCGGGGCACGCAGTTCCATGGCTTTGCCCGCCAAACCGATGCCCTGCTTGTAACGGGTCAGTTTTCCGCCTTTGGGCAAGCCGCGATGCCGCCCGATTGCCGCGCGATAGTTTAAATAGCCGGTTGCATCATCTACCAGCAAAATTGCCCCTCGGGTGACGGGAATGGTTTGGTTGATGAGATTGAGCGCTTTGTTCAGCACACGGTCAACATCCAAACTCGATGACAGTTCGCGCGCAATATTGTACAGCGCTTCTACTCTATCCCGCTCTTGCCGCAATTCGCGGGTTCGGCGGTTTATCAGCGATTCCAATTCTTCGTTGAAACTGTTTAGCCGGTCAACCAATTGGGCGTTTTCAATGGCGATGGCGGCTTGGTTTGCCAGCAGCGCCACACTGATTTGGTCTTGCACGTCAAAACGGAACGGACGTTGAGTATCGAACAGGGTGATAGCGCCGATGGATACCGGCGGCTGTCCGGCAACCAGCGGCACGGCAATTAGCGATTTTGCGCCGGCAGTTTTTGCCAATTGGGGATGGACTTTCTTTTTGGCGTGGGGAATATTGTTAACAAAAGCGGCGCGTTGGTTGTTAACCACATATCCCGCCACTACCGATTCGTCGTTTAACGCAATGGTTGTACCGCGTAAATCGTCGGCGTGTATGCCCGATGCAGCCTTTATTTCAATACCGGTGTCGGTAACCATCCACAACGCCACCCCGTCAACCCGAAACGCGCGCAACGCCTCGTTGCAGATAACATCGAGCACGGTATGCGGGTTAAGGGTGGCATTCAGCGCCAAACCGGTTGTGCCCAACGCCGAAGCCAGTCGCTCGCGCTGCAACGCTTCGTCAAACAATTGCGCATTTTGGATGGCAATTGCCATTTGCCCCGCCAGCGTTTCCAAATTGTTTGCATCCGCGCCGGAAAATGTGTTCGGTTCGGAATGTTGAATGTCAATTACGCCGTACAACGCCTGATTGATGAAGATGGGCACCGTCATTTCCGAGCGGGTTTGGGGCAATATTGCCGCCGGGTCGAACCGCTCGTCTGCGGCGGTATCGTTCACCCAAATAGATTGCCGGTGGTGTGCCGCCCAACCGATGGCGGTTTTATCGTTGATGGGTAATCGTTTGCGCAGTTTTTTGTCGCTGCGGGTTACATTTGCCGAACCGGCACAATTACCCAAAGCCAATTCGTGCGGCGATTGGGGGTCAACCAGAAAAATTTGCACATAATAATAGTTAAAAGTTCCCGCAATCAGTTTTGCCACTTCGCCGGTAAGTTCCGCCGGGTTGAAGATGGTGCTCATACGGGTGTGAATTTCGCTAATCAGTTGCAGGCGGGTGGCTTGCCGAGCCAATCGCCGGAATTGGCGGGTATTTTCAATGAAAATAGCGGCTTGGTTGGCAAACAATTCCAGAGTGGCGACGGTAGCCGCAGAAGGGCGCTGTCCGTCGGTGGGGTGTGAAACGGTCAGTACCCCGATGAGATTGTTTTCGGTATCGTATAGCGGGGTGAACAGCAAATCGGCGGCGTGCCATTCGGTGGGGGCGGGCTGTTCGGTGACGGGTTGAGAAAAGGGTTGCAGTGAAAAATTCAGTTGTCCCGGCAGTCTGGTTTCGGCGGGCAGAAAATACGAATTGCCGATTTTTTGTGCCGCCATAAAGGTGGCGGTGATGCTGGCGATGGCGGTGGGAGTTTGCCGCAGGTGATTCAATTGTGCCAGCGGCAATCCGGCGGCGGCGGTGTGGCGCAGTTGTTGGTGTTCTGCCACACTGATGAGCGCCACATTGAAACCGGTTGTTTCCTGCACGGCGAAAGAAATTTCTTCCAGCACATCATCCAGCGGTAAATTGGCGCGGAAGATGCGGTTCAGGTCAGACAGTCGCGCCAGCTGGTTGATGCGGGTGATGTTTTCCAGCCGTTCATTCACCCGCGCTTCAAAATCGTGCGCCTGCCGAATGGCGATGGCGGTTTGATGCGCCAATGTTTCAACGAAAGGGAGATATTCGGTATTAAAGGCGTTGACGGTGTTGGCGGCAAGATAGATAACGCCCATCAATGTTTCGCCGCTATGGACGGGAACAGCCATTTCGCTGCGGATGGTGACCGGTAACGGGGTGTATGCCGGTTCGGCGTGCGTGTCGGGGGTTAATTGTGTGACCGATTCTCTGATGGCGCGTTTTACGGTGGGGGAAGAAATTTCCGGGGTGTCATGCCAGCCATGCTGTGCGGCAACTGAAAATTCCAGCCGTTCGGCATCGGCGAGCAGGACGGCGCAGAAGTCGGCGCGGGTGGCGCGCGTCGCTTCGGCAATTACGCGCTGCAAAATAGTATCGCGTGC
The DNA here is from genome assembly GCA_964411845.1 of uncultured Anaerolineaceae bacterium. GTDB lineage: Bacteria > Chloroflexota > Anaerolineae > 4572-78 > 4572-78 > JANTHQ01. The sequence continues at coordinate 3,510 of CAYPNZ010000035.1, read as the reverse complement.
CAGCGTGCTGTTTAATTCTTTGGTGGTGGTACGCAAGCCGTCCAGTTCCAATTTTTGCTGCGAAATTTTGCGGATGAGCGCATTTTGGTTCCACAAAAACAGCAGCACCAGCGCCCCGATGGCGGCAATGGCAACCCATGCCATCCAAACAATATTTGTCTGCGCGATGGTATCCATCCAATACCCCACAGCGACAATTGCAGCCAATGCCACAATCAGTACGATGGCGGTGGCAATTTTTATGCGGTTGGAGATAATGCGCGCAGATGGTTTCATAGCGAAAATAACGGCGGGTTACGCCGGACACCCCGGTTTTCTGCGGCGAATATCCGCCGCAACTTCGGTGATTTCACGAATATCGGCAAAAGGTCCCTCGCTGCCGGATAGTGCCGCCACCGACAGCGACATAAACGGCGCTTCTTTTACGTTGCCGTGACCATCGGTGTAAACCACTTTTCCTTCTTGCCGGGCAGTGAAGGGGTAGAAAACCTGTACCTCATCGGCAAAGCGTTGGGTAATTTCCCGGCACAGGGCGGGCGCCAAATCGGGGCGAGTTACCAGCAGAAAATCGTTGCTGCCGGCATGCCCGATGAAATCGTTGAGCGTGCCATGTTTTTCCACGGCTTCGGTGATGATGGTTGCCAAAAAACGGAGCACGTCATCCAAGGCGACAATGCCCTGAATTTCTTTAAAAGCATCCATATCTTTAATGCCGATATAGAGCAGTGTCCAATCTTCTCGGCTTTTGATGGCTTTTAAATGCTCTTCGATGAGTTTTCCGCTGGGCAAACTGGTGGTGGGGTTGGTTAGATTTTCGTATGTGGCACGCCGAATGGCGCCCTGCACCCGTAGTTTCAACTCTTCGATGTCGAACGGTTTGGTAATATAATCATCCGCGCCGAGTTCCAGCCCTTTAATTTTGTCGCTGCGTTCATCTTTTTGGGTTAAAAAGATGATGGGGATGTGTTTGGTGCGCAAACTTCCCCGCAACTCACGGCAGACGGTGTAGCCGTCAATATCGGGCAGGTTAATGTCAAGAATAACCACATTGGGCATTTTTTGCGCGCAGGTGTCAATGGCGGGTCGTCCGCGCATTTCTGCCAACACATCGTACCCCTGAGAGCTGAAATAGATTTTCAGCATTTTTGAAATGTCGGGGTCGTCTTCTACCACTAAAATTCTGCCGTTGCTCATAGGCTCCTCCATGTGCTGCGTTCTTTTAAAACAGCCGGGTCAATATGGGTTTTGATAGTTTTTATTGTAGTGCGAGTCACCGGACGTTCAAAACTGCGAAAGCCACCGAGTTCAAACCGGTGTTTTTTCGCCAGTGCGGCTATTTCTCGCACCTGTGCCAACGAGATATTTTTGCCGAGCGTGAAACTTTCATATCGCTGTTCCAGCGCCAAAATCATTGTTTCTGCCATGCAAGCAAATGCCATTTTCGGTGGAAAGCCGAAATTGAAATTGAAATTTACGGCGCCGGGCACGCGCACCATCCCGCCTTCAATTACCAACACATCGTTTCGCTGTTGAACCACTTGCCGAGAAACATCGCGCGGGCGGGCAACATCGCACACCACCGCCCCCGATTTGAGGTGCGCCGGGTGGATGATGCTGTTCACGGCGCTGCTCACGGTGATGATGATGTCGGCGTTTTTTAACTGCGCCATATCGGTGCCGGTGTGCACGTTGTGCTGTCCGGTTTGTTCTATCAGGTATTTTACCTCATTTAGCGATTTTTCACTACGTCCCAGCAAAATTATTTTTTGCACGTCCGGCGCCAGCAATTGGGCGCATACCCGCCCGATGGCGCCCCCCGCCCCGACCACAGCCGCGGTGGCATGCGCTAACGAAATATCCATTTGGCGGGCGGCTTCTTTGGCGGCATCCACAGCCACGGCAACGGTATAACTGTCGCCGGTGGTCACGGGAATATCCAATTGGCGGGAAATGGTAATGCCGGCGTCGCCCACCACCGAGGTGAATGCACCCAGCCCCAAAATTTTTGCGCCGTATTTTTGCGCCAATTTCCCCGTTTGTACAATTTTGCGGTAAACCACATGCGGCGGCAGGCTCATCATTCGCCGGGGAGTGAGCGGGCATGCCACAAACCAGCCTTCGATTTGGTTGTGCGGGCTGGCTATGCCTTGAATGTGAGAAATGTACACCGGAGGGAAATATCGGGAGAAGAAATTGATAGCCGATGCGGGCAGCAATTTTCCCAGCAGCGGAAATTTGCGCCGAACATCACGTTTGGGGTCAATCGGGTGAATAATAAAAGCAAAATTATCCAGAATAACCCTCCCATGCGCCACAAAACTGCTCAGCCATCGTGGGGGTGGTACAATGGAATGTGTTTTTGGTCGGGGTAGCGGTGATGGTCGCTGTCTTTGTAGCGCACATTTTTGCTGATGATTTGCCGGTCTTCTTTGGCAAAGAGCACCACATCCGATTCGATGGTGCGCGCGGGGAAGATGATGTGCCCCGAACCGATGCGGCAGTTGTGCCCCACGCATCCGCCGAGCACCGGTTGTTCCACCGGCAACAAATCACCGTGGTGCATGGTTTTTATCGGTTTGCTCAGCAGGTTAAAATCGGTAAACGTGTTCCCCGCACCGATAAAGGTGTTTCTGCCGATAACGCACATTTGCAGGCAGGTATTTTGCGCCACCATTGCATTTTCCATAATGGTAGTCATAAACAGCGAGGCTCGAAATGGCAGGAAAGAACCGCTGCCCACCACGCTGACCATCAATTGGCAGCCTTGCGAAATATTCACGTTGTCGCCGATGACACACGCATTGATGACCGTTCCCGCACCGACAGTTACATTATCGCCGATGATGGTGGGTCCCTGAATGATGGCGGCGGGGTCAATGAGACAATTTTTGCCGATTTTGACCATCGGTGACGATTCTAAAAATTGTTTCCGTTCCAACAGCGAGCGGATGAAGATTTTCATCATAAACGGAAAACTGGTATCGAGTTTCTTTTCGATGCGCACGCCGAGCGAATAAATGCCGAACGCGGTGTTTGCCAAAAAAATATGCACCCAATTTTCAATGGACAGAAAGGGGCGCTGCGGCACTTGATACACCAAATCGCCTTTTTCGTATGCCATATAGGTTGGCACATGATAATAGCCGATTTCCTGCGGCAGCGTGTCAATTACCAGCGGTTCGACGCGCTCGGCTTCGAACGCGGAATATCCGCGCGGAAAATAAAACAAGTCGGCAACATACACCCCGCCTTTTTCTTTTATGCCCGATTGCAAGGGCAGGGCGTGGTTTACGATGGCTTTATCGTCTTTTTTAAATGCAATTTGGCTGGGCGTGCGGCGGGCGGTTGCCGCGGAAATAAAGGCTTCAAACAAAGTATCATCAAAAAACAGGTTATCTTTATAAATAATCGTTTCTTCGGTGGTGTTGTCCAGCGGTTCACCGAGTTTATATTCTTGCTCGCGATGGCTGTACGGCGCTAAAATATCGCGATGATGCAGCCATAACGGCT
>CAYPNZ010000034.1:0-12271 GCA_964411845.1 uncultured Anaerolineaceae bacterium | reverse complement strand
CGCCGGTTGCAAGAGTGAAATTGCTCAAAAACTGCGGAACGGACGCCCGGCGGCGACCAAATCGTATAACATTTGGTTGGTTTCTTCTTGCGTTGCGCCGGCGAGCCGCTCGACTTTGCAGCCGGCTTGCCGCAATGCCTGCTCGTCGGCGGCAGAAACGCCCGCCGTCCCGCCGACGATGGTCACATATTCCGCCAGTTTTGCTTCCGCCACCGAAAACCCGACGGTCGGCTTAAATTTGCCGACATAATCCACCGCGCTGAGCAAATCCCATTCCGCCCAGTTGTCGCCGCCGTGATGCCAAAAGAGCATGTAATGGCGAATGATTTTCCCGGCGGGCACGGGATGCGGCACGGCGCCGCCCCCCGGCGAAGTGACCGGCGGCTGCACCACATTTCCGCCGCGCAGCGCCGCCGCCTGCGATACCAACGCATCGCGCCACTGCGCCCACGTTTTGCCGGGGCTTTCGGTAACAGCCAAATCGCTATACCCCAAAATGTTGCTCGCATCGGCGGGAATGTTCAATTGCGTTGCCACGTGCGCGATGAGCGCCGCCGTCGCCGAAATTTGCGCGGCGGGCGGCGGGGTATCGGTAAAATTGCCGATGAGACACACCCCCACACTTTCCGGGCTGAATTGCCCGGCATGGTCGGAAACCACCGTCAACGGCTGGGTTTGGTAAATTTCGCCCGCATCGGTGATGCAGTAATGGTAGGCGATGCCGGGTCGCGGGTGTTTTTGGTTGTTGGTTTGAAATTCGGCAATCCGCTGCGGGGTGACGGTCGGCGGGGTGGCGGTATGGTTCAGCACAAATTGCCGAATTTGGCTGAGCGGGCGGGTGGGGTACGGCGGCAAATTCGGGTTGGTCGGCAGGGTGGCGCTGATGTCTTGAATATTCAACTGCCCCGGCGATACCACCGGTTCGGATATGCCGCCGGTCGGGGTGATGACGATATTCGGCAGGTCAAGCGCCGGTTGGTTTTGGTCGGCAAACCAGGTGACCATTTCCTGCACCATATCCCACCGCAGCCGATATGTGCCGGGGGTGGCGGGGGTGCGCAGTTGCGCCTGCAAACTGACCGCCTGCCCCGGCGGCACATCGAAGGGAAGCACGGTGCGGAAATCGAGTTGCGGGGGAAATTGCACCAATTGCCCCGCCGGGGTAAACCAGCGAAACCCGAGATGAAACGGATTTGCGCCGCCGGCTGTCCAAGTGAATTTTCCGGTATTTTTGACGGTGACGGGTACGGTGAGCGTTTGGTTGGCGGGCATTTGGGTGGGTGTGCCGTGGCTCAAATATTCGGCGCGATAACCGGGCACTGCCGAAACGCCTTCCGCCAGCATTTGCTGCGCCTGCGCCACCAACCCCGGCTTCCACCGGTCGAATGTATCGCCGGGGCTGGCGGTAATTGCCAGTTCTCGATAACCCAAAATGGTGCTGCCATCCAGCGGCACATCCAATGCCACCGACAGGTTCGCCAGCAGGGCGGCGGTGGCTTCCAGCTGCGCGGCGGGCGGCGGGGTATCGGTAAAATTGCCGATGAGACACAACCCCACGCTATCGGCGCTGAATTGCCCGGCATGGTCGGAAACCACCGTCAACGGCTGGGTTTGGTAAATTTCGCCCGCATCGGTGATGCAGTAATGGTAGGCGATGCCGGGTCGCGGGTGTTTTTGGTTGTTGGTTTGAAATTCGGCAATCCGCTGCGGGGTGACGGTCGGCGGGGTGGCGGTATGGTTCAGCACAAATTGCCGAATTTGGCTGAGCGGGCGGGTGGGGTACGGCGGCAGATTCGGGTTGGTCGGCAGGGTGGCGCTGATGTCTTGCACGTCAATTTCGGGGGCGGGCGGTTTTTGCGGCACAAAATCGGGGTCGTATTTAAAGTTGAATTTCACCGCATCTTTCAAATCCTGCTGGACGTTCTTTTTCGGTTTTATCGTCCAGGCGTCATCGGTAAACCAGCGGTACAGCGCCACACACCGAATTTGCTGGTGTCCGGCTTTGTTCCAATTGTTAATTTCCCGATAGACGTTTTTCACCCAGCCGCTGTTCACATCGGGCCAGCGCGAACCGTCGGGGTTCACGTCGCCGTTCGTTTCGGTGATGTACACCGGCAAATGCCGAAACGCCCACGGGATGGCGTTCATCTGGTCGCGGTAGGTGCGAAACTGGTAGTGATACTGCCGAAACTGCGGCGGGCTTTGCATCATCTCTTCGCTGAAAACCAAATCGGGGTCGTAACCGTGCGAATAGGCGTGCAGCGCGATGCCGTCGCAGTTTTCCGCGCCGATGGCGACCAGCATATCGCGCAAATAGCGGATGAAATCGCCGAAAAAGCCGTTATACGGTGGCGACTGCGGCGCGCCGGGAATTTTATTGGCAGGATATGCGCCCTGCGGGTCGGCTTCGTACCATGTTTCGGCGTTCCACGGACCGATGGGGCTGACCAATACTTGGTCGTTTTGGTGACCGGGCACATTTTTGATGGCGGCGCGCACCTGACGGTAGCAATCGGCGTATTTCCGCGGGGTGATGATTTCGCCGGGCGGCTGCTCGCGGCGCATATTCACCTCGTTGCCGATAACCCAAATGTGCGCCCCTTTTGAGGCTTTGACAAAATTGGCGGCGCGCTGAGCAAAGTTCAAACATTTGGATGAATGCGGAATGCTGCCCTGCTCGTCGGCGTATGAATTGTTGAGCCGCACAATCAAGCCGAAGCCTTTATCGGCAATTTTTTTGTAATTGCGCCCGCGATGGTCATTTGGGTTCGCACCGATTTTTTCGGTAATGACATACCAGCCTTTGGCTTTGGTGCCGGTGCGCATCAGTTTTTCGCTGGCGGTTTCGTGGTCGTGCAGTCCGTAGATGTATGGATTTTCGCCGTAGGGAACTGCCATGGCTTGCTCCTAAAATTCGATGGGGTTACGCAATTTCCCACAGCGACGGGATGGGGGTCGGTGTGGGCTGGGGGAAAGTCCCCCGGTTCAGCGCGGCTAAAATTATCGGATGTGCCAGCAGCAGCACTACCGACACAATCAACAGTACAATAACAATTTTCGCCGCCGGCGACAGCGCACGCGGCTCGGTATCAAAATCGGCATCGGGATATTGCGGGTCAATCTCGGGTAACGGGTCTGACATAATTTCTCCTGTGTTGATTCTCTACTATCCGGCGAAATATGTCAAGCCTATTGCCAAATCTCACAGAACATTCATCAAATCTCCATAAGATTTCCATATTTGGCTGCTATACTGATGTCAAATCAACAAAACAACCGTTGATTGACACAAAACTAAAATCACAAAAACGGAGATAGAAAAATGAAAACCTTATTGAAAGTTATCGGAATTGTAGCAGTTGTGGGTATTGTTGGCGCACTGGTTGTCGGTGCAGTGGCATTTGCGCAGGGACCGCAAACGAACGGTTTTTCGCCGCGAAACTTTGCCGGGCAAATGGCACAACGCGGCGGCATGCGCGGTCAGATGCGCGGTCAAATGGACGGGCTGATGAGCGATGATATGGAAGAAACCATGCACGCCGCCATCGCCGAGGCGCTGGGGATGAGCGAAACCGATTTTGAAGCCGAAATGGATGCCGGTAAAACGATGTTCGATATTGCCGCCGAACAGGGTGTGGATGTAAACACCGTGTGGGCAGCCATGCAATCCGCTCGCGCCGATGCCGTGCAACAAGCCGTGGAAAACGGCACGCTCACACAGGAACAAGCCGACTGGATGACCCAACACGGACCGGGTATGCCGGGCGGCAACGCGCAAGCCCACGGTCAAATGGGTGGACACGGTCAAATGGGCGGACATGGTGGCAACGGCGACTGCCCGTACAACACCGCTCAATAACATAACACGCTAAATCTTCTCTCCCTCCCCTCTCCCGCCTGCCGAGTTGTTCGGTGGGCGGGATTTTTTCATTACATTTTCACTGTTTCTCCATATTCTTTCCACATTTCTGTGCTATACTATCATTGAATTGTTACTCCGCCCCGAAATAAATTGCGGGGCTAAAAACATCACGGCTGTTGCAAAGTCATTTGACAGATAACCTTCTGCAAGTGAAACCGTAGGGGCACGCGGCGGCGTGCCCCTACAGAAATAATTACAGCCAACCGGCAATCTTAAAACCTACTTTGCAACAGCCCTGCTAAAAACATAAGCCGACTTGAACTTTAAGCCTGAACTTCAATTCAAGGCAGCGGATTCCCATTTTCGCACCCGCAGGACACAGACAGGTATGGCACAAATGACCCATAACAAGGGACATATGACAAACAACAAACGCATTTTAGTGGTTGATGACGACAAAGAAATTGTGCGGCTGGTGCGCGCATATTTGGAACAAGCCGGGTTCATCGTGCTCACCGCGTTTGACGGCGAAACCGCTCTGCACACCATCCGCCGCGAAAAACCCGATTTGGTGGTGCTCGACCTGATGCTGCCCGACCGCGACGGCTGGGACATCACCCGCGTGGTGCGCGGCGACGCGAATATTGCCGCCACCCCCATCATTATGCTCACCGCCCGGGTAGAAGACACCGACAAAATCATCGGGCTGGAATTGGGCGCCGATGATTACATCGCCAAACCGTTCAATCCGCGTGAAGTTGTGGCGCGGGTGCGCTCGGTGCTGCGGCGCAGCCAGCCCGCACCCGCCGCCGACAAAATCCGCGTGCTGCAAGTCGGCGACCTGATTTTGGATTTGGGGCGGCACGAAGTGATGATGGCGGGCAAACCCGTCGAAGTGACCCCCACCGAATTTAAATTGCTGCAAATCCTCATCGAAAGTCCCGGCTACGCCTTCACCCGCTCGGAATTGATTGAGCAGGGGCTGGGTTATGAATATGAAGGTATGGAACGCACGCTCGACAGTCACATCAAAAACCTGCGCCGCAAAATTGAACCCGACCCGAAACACCCCACTTACATTCAAACCGTGTATGGCGTGGGCTACCGGCTTTCGCCGCCGCCATAAACAGGATTCATCATGAATAAACTTTGGATAAAATTAACCGTTGCGTTTTTTGCCGTCACGCTCACCGGGCTGATAGCGGTTGCTGTGCTGATAAACAATCGCGTCAGCAGCCAATTTCGTGATTTTGTGGTGCGGAATGAGATGATGAGTTCGCCGCTGGTGGGGTCGTTGGAAACTTTTTATGCCGGGCACGGCAACTGGTCGGGCGTTGAAACCATTCTCGGCGGCAGCACGCCCGGTATGGGGATGGGGCGTGGGATGGGCGCGGGTATGCAGCACGGAATGGGCAATCTCACCCTCACCGATGCCGCCGGCACTGTGGTTTTCAGCCGCCGCACCGACCTGCCCGCCACCCTTTCGCGCGCCGAACTCGCCGACGCCGTCCCGTTGGAAGTCGGCGGCAAAACGGTGGGTTATCTGCATTTTCTGCCGCCGGGCAAAACAGATTTAACGGCTACCGAGCAATCTTTTCTGCAAAAAGTAAATTTTTCCATTTTGCAAGCGGGGTTGATTGCCGCCGTGCTGGGGCTGGCGCTCGGACTCGTCATCGCCCGCGGCTTGAGTGCGCCGCTGCAATCGCTTTCTGCCGCCGCCCGGCGTATTGCCCGCGGCGATTTGAGCCAGCGCGTCCCCGAAAAAGGGTCGGATGAAATTGTCGCTTTGGCGCATTCGTTCAACGAAATGGCGGCGGCGCTGGCAAAAGCCGAAACGCTGCGTCAAAATTTGGTGGCAGATGTGGCGCACGAACTTCGCACCCCGCTGACAGTTTTGCAGGGCAATCTGCGCGCCATTTTAGACGGGGTATACCAACCCGACAACGCGGAAATCACTCGTTTGTACGACCAAACCCGCCATCTCATTCGGCTGGTGAACGATTTGCGCGAATTGACGCAAGCCGAAGCGGGGCAGCTGCCACTCAATCGGGTCTCGGTGAATTTGAACACGCTGGCACGCGATACCCTCTCGCTGTTTGAGCCGGTTGCCGCCGCCGAAAATATCACCCTGCACACCGACCTGCCCGCCGATTTGCCGCCGATTGCCGCCGACCGGGCGCGGCTGTCGCAGGTGCTGCACAATCTGCTGGCGAATGCCATCCGCCACACACCGGCGGGCGGCACGGTGACACTGCGCGGCGGCAGCGACGCCGATTCGGTGTGGCTGGCGGTTTCCGACACCGGCGAAGGCATTGCACCGGAAGATTTGCCGCACGTTTTTGACCGTTTCTATCGCGCCGACCGCGCCCGCGCCCGCAGCACGGGCGGTTCCGGGCTGGGGTTGGCAATTGCCCGCGCCATCATCGCGGCACACGGCGGCAAAATCTCCGCCGCCAGCGACGGCATCGCCGGGCGGGGCAGCACCTTCACCATTCGCCTGCCGAAAACCGCATAATCCCATATTCTCCCCACAACTCCTCCATAATTTCTCCAGATTCTTTTGCTACACTGAATGCGTGGTTAAAAACAACCATTCAGACGCAGAAATTCAGGAGAAATGAAAATGAACATCAAAACCGTTACCGCTTTCAGCATCATCGCAATTTTGCTTTTGGCACTGACCGCTTGCGGCAGTACCGCTCCGGCGCTGTTGGGACAAACCGATTCAACAACAAATCAACCGGCAACCGCCGCCCCCGCGCAGAACACCGGCAACGGGCAATCCGCCGGTACAGCCCCCGCCGATGGCACGGGCAATCAATTTGGCAAAAATGGCGGCGGACAGGGTCAGCACGGCGGGCAATCCGCCGAACCCCTGCCCACACCGGACATTGACCCCGCCTCGGTTGAAATGATTGACTGCCTCATCTGCGATACCGATTTGAGCGGCTATACCGGCGACTTGACCCCCGATGAAATCAACGGGCTGCTGCTGGCGCTGAACGATGAATATCATGCGTGGGCAACCTACAACCAAGTCATCAAAGATTTCGGCAATGTGACCCCGTTCAGCAATATCATCAACGCCGAAGCGCAGCACATCAGCATGCTGGAAACACTGTTCAATACATACGGCGTTCCCATCCCCGAAAATCCGTGGATTGGCAACGCGCCGCAATTCGCCGACACCACCGCCGCTTGCGAAGCCGGCGTACAAGCCGAAATTGAAAATGCCGCGCTGTACGAAAATATTTTCTCTTCTACCGAACGCGACGACATTTTAACCGTGTATCAATCGCTACAAAGCGCCAGTTGGAACCAGCATTTACCGGCTTTCCAACGCTGTGCCGCCGGTCAAACCGAGGACGGCTTCGGCGGCGGGCAGGGGCAGCATCGCGGCGGACGCTGGCAAAACCGAGGGTAATCCCCTAAAAACCACGAGGGCAGGTTAAACACCTGCCCTCACCCCGCAAAAACGCACATCGGGAGGGAAACCATTATGAGCATCGGAAAAAAATCACCCGTTGAACAAATTTTATACACCACCCCCGCCGACGACCGCAGCCGCATGCGCGCCGTGGCGAACAACATTATTTTGCACCTGCACCCCACCAAAGTGCCAAAACCCGCCCTGCGCTTCACATACACGTGGGGGCTGGGCGGACTATCCACCCTGCTGGCGCTTATCCTCATTTCTACCGGCGTGCTGCTGATGTTCCGCTACGACGCCAGCGTCGAACGGGCATACACCGGCATTCAATTTTTAGAAACGCAAGTGCCCTTTGGCTCGCTGTTGCGCAGCATCCACCATTGGGCGGGGAATCTATTGCTCATCACCGCGTTTCTGCATATGGGGCGCGTATTTTTTACCGGCGGGTTCAAAAACGGCAGAACCACCAACTGGATTGTCGGCATTATTTTGCTGCTGATGGTGGTTGCCTTCAATTTTACGGGCTATCTGCTGCCGTGGGACCAACTGGCATTTTGGGCGGTCACAGTGGGAACCAGCCTGCTGGGATACATTCCGGTCATCGGCACGGCAACCGCCGATTTTCTGCTGGGCGGTCCCGAAGTGGGACAAGCCACTCTGCGGAATTTTTACGCCATCCATGTCGCCGTGCTGCCCGCCATATTCATTTTCCTGATGTCGTATCATTTTTGGCGCATCCGCAAAGACGGCAACATTACCCAGCCGATTGTCCCCAAAGGTCAGCGGGTGGAAAAACTGACTACCATCCCGCATTTGGTGCAAATAGAGGTCGCCACCGCAACCACACTGATAGCCGGGCTGCTCATCTGGGCGATGTGGGTTCCCGCGCCATTGGAAGCATTGGCAAACCCCGCGCATCCGCCCAACCCCGCCAAAGCCGCATGGTATTTTTTGGGATTGCAAGAATTGCTATTGCACATGCATCCGCTGGCGGCACTCTTTTTGCCCGGCTTGATTCTGCTCGGGATTGCGGCTGCACCTTATCTCGACCCGGATGAATCTACAACCGGCGTATATTTCCGCTCGGCGGCGGGACGGCAAACCGCCATATTGGGCGCGTTGCTCGCCGTGGTGCTGGTTCCCGCGCTGGTGCTGCTCGATGAATGGTTTGTCGACCTGCCCGGCTGGCTGCCGTTTCTGCCAACCCTCATTTCCAACGGGCTGATTCCCGTGCTGCTCACGCTCGGCGGGCTGTGGGCAATCTACCGGTTTTTCCGCCGCAACCTAAAAACCAATCACGGCGAAGCGCTGGTGGGGCTGTTCACCTTTCTCACAATTGGTTTGATTGCGCTCACAGTCATCGGGGTGTTCTTCCGTGGGGCAAATATGGCGCTGGTGCTGCCGTTTGGTTAATTGGAGATTGGTTATCAGAGATTCGCTTATCTGCCCATTGCAACTTTAAACCTTGAACCACAAACTTTGAACAGGTATAAATTATGACCCATAAAACCACATCCGAAACCGAAACAAAACTCACCCGCCGCGATTTTTTGAAACTGGGCGCAAATGTGCTCGGCGCGGTGGCACTGCTCGAAGCCGCCGGTATCGGGTTGACATATCTTGCCCCGCGCAAAATCGAAGGCGAATTCGGCGGCATTTTAAAAGCCGGCGAGATTGATTCTTTCCCGCCGGGAACCATCACCGAATTTCCCGCCGGACGCTTCTTTTTGGCGCGGCTCGATGACGGCGGTTTTTTGGCGCTTTACCGTCGCTGCACGCATTTGGGCTGTTCCATCGCTTGGCATGCCGACCAAAACAAATTCATTTGCCCGTGTCACGCATCCCAATTCGATACCGCCGGTGATGTGGAAAATCCGCCCGCGCCCCGCGCGCTCGATATTTTCCCCGTCAGTTTTGAAAACGGCATGGTGGTGGTAGACACCGGCAAAATCATTTCCCGCGATAATTTTCAGGCACAGCAAGTTGCCTATCCCCCCGCAAGTTAACGGAGGCTCGCTATGAACAAATATCTACTCATCACCGTTTTTTCGCTTGTGCTGCTGATAATCGCCCTGCCGTTGTATTGGCTGGCAGAACCGCTGCGGATGGAACTGGCACAAGAAAATTTGCGCCAACAATATGTTTCCGATGCCTCGGTGCTGTATGTGGAAAACTGCGCCGTTTGCCACGGCTCGCAGGGTGAAGGCATCGGCGCGACGCCGCCGCTTGATAATGAGGGTTTGCGCACCGCCGATTACGATTTCCTTTTCAAAACCATCGCCCGCGGACGATACGATACCACCATGCCCGCCTGGCATGTGGATGAAGGCGGCAGTTTGAATAACTATCAAATTGATGAACTGGTGGCATTCATCCGTTATGTGGATTGGGCGCAGGTGAACGAACTTTCGGCGGAACGCGGGTTGATTCCGCCCACGCTGCGCGTGCCAACGGTGAACGATGATATTCTGGCGCAAATTGCCGCGCGCGACCCGCAAAACGGCGAGACGTGGGCACACGGCATCGAACTGTTTGCCGCCAACTGCACCACCTGCCACGGCGTCAACGGCGAAGGTTCATCGCTGGCAGTGCCGCTGAACGACCCCGCCGTGCGCGCCACCAACAGCGCCGAACTCGCCCGCATCATCCGCGAAGGCGTGCCGGGTACGATGATGCAATCGTGGGGCGGTAAACTGAACGATGCCGACATCGCCGATATTGTCGCTTTTCTGCAAAATTGGGATACCATCAACAATGCAGGATTGGCGCTAACCCCGCCTGCACCGCGCCAAATTGACCTGAACAACCCCGAAGAAGTGCTGGCGCTGGGACAGCAGATTTTCGACAGCACATGCAGTGTGTGTCACGGCGAAAACGGCAGCGGCGGCGCGGGTCCTGCACTCAATAGCCGGCAAATTCTATCGCGGATAACGGATGATGCCATGAAACAGACCATCACCGCCGGCGGGCATCGCCCCGGTTCCATTATGCCTGCCTTCGGCGACCGGCTGACGACGGTGGAAATTGACGCGGTGGTGCAATACATTCGCAGTTGGGAACCCACCGCGCCGTTTGTCGCCAATCCGCGCGGCACGGAACAGGGCGGCGGACCGCCGTGGATGCGCAATCAACCATAACGGCAAGCCAAATTATGAGCCAATCTCGATGGTGTGTATCATGAGATTGGCTTTTTTTTTGCCGGTATCTTTTTCCCCGCTCATACGTTTTTAAAAGTGAACGGGAAATTCTGACCTTCCATTGAGAACTGCATGCATGCAACGCTACTCAGCCAGCAAGCGCTGGTAAAAATTTATGACGAATATCACACGCCCATTTATCGGTACGTTTACCGTCAGGTGGGAGATGTGGAAACCGCACGCGACCTGACCGCCGATGTGTTCCAAAAATTGGTGCGCGTTGCCGAACGGCGCACGCCCATCGAACAAATTTCGGCGTGGCTGTATCGCACGGCGCACAACACGGTGATTGACCATTACCGCCGCCAAAAATTCCGGCAGCACGCACCGTTGGATGAATCGCTGGTAGATGCGGATGACGACCCCGTCGCCGCCGCAGAACGCCGCATTGATGCCGCACAGGTTCGCGCGGCAATGTCTGCACTCACCCCTGAACAACAGGAAGTTATTTCATTGAAATTTTTGCAAGGATTATCAAACCAAGAAACGGCTGAAATTATGAACAAACCGGTTACTGCCGTAAAAGCACTGCAACGCCGCGCGCTGGGTGGCTTGCAACGCCAACTGGCTCGCACGGGAGGAGTTTCGAGATGAACACATCATTGCCGGAAATACTCGATATTGCCGTCGCTCGCCGTCAAGCGGGCGAACCCATCGCCAAAATTGTGGCGGATTATCCGGCTCACGCCGCCGAACTCCGCTCACTGTTGGAAACCGTTGCCGTGCTGGACACACTGACACCGGTGGAAATGCCGTCAGCCGCAGAAATGGCAGCCGACCGCCGCCAATTTTTACAAACCGTTCAAAATTCATCCGTACCGGTGGTATCGCTTGGGCTTGTGGAACGTCTTAACAAGTGGATTGGTCAGAAAGTCCCGAAAAAACCATCCAATTCACATGTAAAAAAGGAGAAACAACCCATGATAGGCTCACTTATTTTCAAAGCATCTTTAATTTTTACCCTGGTTTTCGGCTCTGCCGGCGGTACGGCACTTGCCGCGGCGCAAAGTTTACCCGGCTCACCGCTGTACCCCGTCAAATTGGCGGCAGAAGAAACGCGGCTGCAACTGGTCAACGATGCCGCAGCCGAAGCATTATTGCATCTGAATTTTGCACAGGAACGGGTGGATGAAATGGTTCAACTGGCGCAAAACGGCGAAACCATTGACGAAGCCACCGTAACACGCTGGCAAGAACATGTAAATATCGCCCTGCAACTGGCAAAAGAATCGCCGGATGCCGTGCAGCAAGCAATTTTAACCCGCGCCCAAGAAACGTTGCAGGCACAACAGCAAAAGTTGGCTCAAATTCAAGCGCAAAACGCCGCTCAACAGGCATTGCAACAGGCTCAAATGGACATTGAACAAGCACAAGAGGAAGTGCAAAATTCGCTGCAAAATGCTCGCCGGCACAAAGAACAATACCAAAACGAAATGCCGGTCAGCCCCATTGCCACCCCCACGGCGATGCCCCATCCCACCGAAGAAATGCCCGGCAGCCCGCATCCCACTGAAATGCCAACCGAGATGCCGCATCCCACCGAGATGCCGACCGCGATGCCCCATCCCACCGAGATGCCGCATCCCACCGAGATGCCCACCGCGATGCCGCACCCCACCGAGATGCCCACCGCGATGCCGCATCCCACCGAGATGCCGACCGCGATGCCCCATCCCACCGAAGAAATGCCCGGCAGCCCGCATCCCACCGAGATGCCGACCGTGATGCCGCATCCCACCGAGATGCCGACCGTGATGCCGCACCCCACCGAGATGCCGACCG
>CAYPNZ010000033.1:0-12458 GCA_964411845.1 uncultured Anaerolineaceae bacterium | reverse complement strand
CACGTTTGCGGGTCGGCAGACAGGAAGTCTTCCGCCGGAAAAATGGAGGCGCTGTTGATGAGAATGTCGAGCCGCCCCGCCAGTTTCAGCGCGTGCGGAATGATGTTTGCCACCGCTGCCTCATCCCGCAAATCGGCGGCAAACGCCCACGCCGATACGCCGTGCGCCTCAATTTCGCGGACGGTTTGCCGCGCCGCTTCCGCCGAACGCCCGTAGTGTACCACAATATTGCAGCCACGCGCCGCCAGCGCCAATGCCAATGTTTTGCCCACTCGTTTCGCACTGCCGGTAATGAGTGCGGTTTTGTTTTTTAGTTCCATAGTTTCAGGTTTCAGGTTCAAGGTTGCAGGGTTGCAGGGTTGCAAGTCCAAAGTCCAAAGTCCAAAGTTTCAAGTTCAAGGTTCAAGGTTCAAGGTTCAAAGTTCAAAGTTGCAGGGTTCAAAGTTGCAGGGTTGCAAAATTTACGCAATACGTTTTACGTTTCACGTTTCAAGTCCAAAGTTTCAAGGTTCAAAGTTGCAGGGTTGCAGGGTTGCAAAATTTACGCAATACGTTTTACGTTTTACGTTTCACGCATCACTCGTCACGTTTCCGCCCGGCGCGGCGTTTTGCGCCGAGCAGTCGGCTGGTCGTCCGTTTCGGGTCGGGGGTTTCCGGTTTTGGCGGTGTGGGTTCCGGTTTTTCCGCCGCCGATTCCGGTTGGATGATGAGCGGCGATTTCGGTTTTTCGGGGCGCACCGATTTTTTCACCGACAGCAGGCTTTTCGCGGGGGATACCGCCGCTGCGGGGGCGGCGGCTTTTTCCGGCACGGCGAGTTTGCCGCGCAACCAACCGAGCGCCTTTTCCCAGTGTTCCCGTCCGAACATTACCCGTCGCACGCCGACATCCAGCGGCAGCAGCAGGGCGAATGCCGTCAGCAGCCAGCGCCACAGCGGACGCGAACCGCGCACCGGCGGCAGGTTGTGCGCAAACACCGCCGCCGCGTCTGCCGCCGCCAGCATCTTTCCGCCCCCCAGCGATGCCAAATCCGCCAACAGGGTCGGTTCGGCGCGGTTGGCGGCATATTCCGGCGAATAACTGACCACAAATCCGCGGGTGGCGCTGCTGACCAGTTGCCCGTCGGCATTGCGCGCCAACAGCCGCAACAGATACGCCCCCGTTTCCCGCGGCGAAAGTTCGGTTTGGTAGCGTCCCGGCGCAATTTGCGTCAGCGTCACATCGGTTTGCTGCAATGCCGGCGACAGCAGCCGCCCTTCCACCGTCAAATTGTTCAAACTGTTGCCCGCGCTGTCGAGCGCATCCACCGTCAATTGCAAATTGCCCGTTTGCGGGTTGCGGGTGACGGCGGCATCCAAGTTACCCGCCGTACCCTCCAAAATCGTCCAGCGCACCGCCTGCCCCCAAAAGCGAGCATATCCGTCCCAGCCGACCCAATTTTTCGCCCAGCGTCCCGTTGCATCGGATGTCCACGCCACGGCGCGCCCCAAGCCATACTGCCACTGCGCCAGCACGGGGTCATCCTGCCGGCTGACCAGCACCGTTTGCGCGGTGAGTTTCGGGGTGGTGGCAACATAGCCCAACAGTGGCGGTACGGCATCAATGCCGCTCAAAATGGGGCTATTGGCGGCGCGTTTGGGGGTAAATTCCTCTTCAATCAGATAGGCTTTCAGGGCGAGTGTGGCTTCCTGCGCAAAAATTTGCGGAATGGTGGCGGGGTCGCGCGCCAAATGGAACCGCCCGTTGCCGTGTTGCGCCACATCTTTCAAAAAAGGCGCGGCATCATCGCCGATAGCCACCACCGACACCGAAATATCCTGTGCCGCCAATTTGTCGGTCAACGCAATGATACCGGTGGGGTCTGCGCCGCCGTCGGTGAGCAGCACAATATGGCGCACGCGGCTCGGTTCGCGCTCGATGGCATCGGCGGCGGCTTGCAACCCCGCCAAAATATCGGTGCCGCCATCGGCGCGGATGGTGCCCACCTGATTTTTGATGCCGGTCACGTCCACCACCGGTTGAAAGCGTACCACCCAGCGGGCGGCGGTATCGAACGCCACCACCCCGACCCGGTCCCACGGCGCCAGAAAATCGACCGCGCGGTCAATGGCTTCTTTTGCCAGTTCCACCTTTTTCACCCCGCCGACATTCGCCGTGCCCGCCGAATCCATACTGCCCGATTTGTCAATGACCATCGCCATGCTCATACCGGGCAGCCGCTGACGGTCTTTCAGCGTCATCTCTACCGGCAGCGTTTCTTCCAGCGGGGTTTGAAAATACCCGCCCGCGCCGTAACTTTCGGGACCGCCGCTGACCACCAGCCCTTTGCCCAAATCGCGCACATACGCTTGCAGCAAATTCAACTGCGCCGGCGATAGCGCGGTGGCGGGCAGATTCACCAGCACCACCGCCGCATATTCGGTCAGTGCCAGCGGGGTGGACGGCATTTCGGCGGGATTCACCGGCACGGGGTTCAATCCGGCGGCGGTCAGCGCGGGAAGCAAATTGACGGTTTCGACGGGCGACTGCGCCACCACCAGCGTTTTCAGCGGACTTTCAATCAGGCTGAACGCATCGAGGCGGTTGTTTTGCGCCTGTGTATCGGCGGGGGGGATGATGTTGGCGCGAAACGTGCTGAATCCGCCGGAACCGGCGACCATCGGAAAAACGAAACGGTTTTCGCCGGGGTGCAGATTGACCGTTTCCTGCGCCACCAATTGCCCGTCGGCGAAGATTTGCACGGTGGATGGCGTTTCCAGCGTGCTTTCGATGGACAATTGCAGGTCGAAATGTTCTTCGGCGTGAACCGTGCCCGGCGCGCGCAATTCAGCCAGCCGCACTTCGGGCGCATCTTCGGGCACGGTGGCAGACAAATCCACCACATCCAATGCGATGCCGGCGGCGTGCGCCAACCGGACGGCGGCTTTGGCATCGCCCAAATTGTTCTGCCCGTCCGAAAGCAAAACGAGCCGTTTGGCGCTGTCGGCGGGGAAAAGCGCCATACCCAGCCGCACCGCAGCGGCAATATTGGTGTGGTCGGTACGCGGGGCAGAGGCAATGGCTCGCAGCGACAGCGCCGGGCGCGGCAGTTCTTCCACCACCGCGTTCGCACCGAAAACCACCACCCCGGCGGTATCGTCCGGCGGCTGGGTATCGGTTGCCGCCCGGATGAATGCCAGTGCGGCATCTTTTGCCGGGGCGGGCATACTGTCCGATTGGTCAACCAGAAAAATCACGCTGAGCGAATCGCTGCGGGTGCTGAGCCGCACATCTGCCAGCGCAAAAACCAACAGCAGGAACAGCACGGTGCGCAGCGCAAACGCCATGCGCCGTCGCCCCGGCGACAGATAAACTACCTGCCCGCGGCTGATGAGCCAAAAAATCGGCAGCAGTGCCAGCAAAAGCAACGCCCACGGGTTCCCGAAAGTCATAGGATTGCCTCCCCCCGCCAGAAAAACCACCATTCCAGCAGCAGCACGCCCAGCGCGGCGACTGCCAACAGCCACCAAAATTCTTGCTGACCGGGCAGGCTGCCGCCGTTGCCGGTATTTTCCGCACCCCGAATTTCGGTTTGGCTGGGGCGGATGTTCGATTCGGCGGGATTGAGCGGGTTGGCATCGGCGGCGGTATCCGTGCCGGACACCGATTGCGGTTCGGCAGATTGACGCAGCAGCCACCGCGACAGATTCGCCACCAAAATGGGAAAGTCAACTTTCAGCGGCAAATCGGATTGCAGCAGGTTGAAGGTGAGGATTGCCACCCGTTTGCCCTGTGGTTCGCCCGTCAGCAGCAGCGAACCGCCCTGCGCGGCGAGCACCGTTTGCGCCCACGGGGCATCTACTTTTTCCGCAGCGGCAATTTGCACATCCCGAAAATCGGTAAAGGTGGTGACGGGGCTTTCGGCGGCGGGCAAAACGGCGGTATCGGAAAATGTGCCGCGCACGGCAAAAAGGGGTGTATCGGCGGGCGGGGCGATGAAAAAGAGCGCGCCGGCATTTTCGGGCAGGGTTTCGGGGACGGTGCGGTCAAAAACCATCAAATCGAACGGGGTATCGGCGGGCAGATTGCCCGGTTTTGCCAGCGAAACGGTCAGCCCGGGCAGCAACCCGAAAGCGCGTTCCAAAAAAAGGTTGCCTTCGCCCACCAGCAGCACGGTTCCCCCCTGAAAATTGCGGTGGATGGTGGCGCGATTGTCCAGCGCCAGCGCGTCGCTGCGGGTGAGCCGTGCGGTTATGATTTTTGCCGTCGCCGGGATGCCGGAAAAGGTCAGCGCGGTACTGCCGGCGGGGTAGGCGTTCAGCGATACCGCCCGCGCATCGAATAATTGCCCGTCCACCGAAATTTCCAGCAGTTGTTCCGCCGGGGTATCGGAAAAATTTTTCACTCGCACAAAAAGTTCCGCGCCGGTGCGGGTATCGCGGGTTGCCAGCGCCACAATTGCCTGATTTTCCGCACCGCCGGGCACGGTAATGGTGCGCACCGGCACGGGGAGCGGGGGCAGGTCGGCGGGCAGCGCGCCATCGGTGATGACCACCACCGTGCTGTTGGGGATGGATGCGGCAGAGGCGGCGGCAAGCGCCAGCGCGGTCTCCCAATTGGCGGCAGCGGCGGTTGGGGGCAAATTGCGGATGGCGGCTTCCAGTTCGCGGCGGTTGGTCACGGCATCGCCGGTGATGAGGGGTTGGGGCACGTCTGCCACAGCAATCACGCTAACGGTATCGCCGGGGCGCAGGGCGCGAATGGCGGCGATAGCCCGATTTTTGGCGGCGGTCAGCCGGTTGGGCGGGGTATCGGTGGCTTGCATGCTGGCGGAATCGTCAATCAGCAGGATGACATTCCCCTGCACGCCGGCTTCTACCGTGCGGAAGGGGCGCGCCAGCGCCAGCACAATCAACAGCAGGATGAGCAGTTGCAGCAACAGAAGCAAATTTCGGCGGAGACGCTGCCACGGGGCATTGGCGCGGCGGTCTTGCAACACTTTTTGCCACAGCAACAGGCTCGATACCCGCAACGGCTGGCGTCGCAGACGTAACATGTAAAAAATGATGATGGGGATTGCCAGCGCCGAGAAAATCAGCGCGGCGGGGGAAAGGAAACCCATAATGTGTCGGATGCCCCGTTACGGCGACGGCGCATCGGGAAAATACGCCCGAAACAACGCTTCGGTTTCTTCCAATTCGCCAATATCCAGCGAAAAAGCGGCATATTGCGCCAAATTATCGAGAATGACCAGCGCATTGGTGCTGGCATCTTCCACTTGCGCCGCGGCAAATCGTTCCCAAAAATGCTGATTGACATCCTGCACATCCAAAAAGAGGGAGCGCAGCCCTTCCAAATCGAAATCGGGGGTTTCGCCGCGTTTGTGCCGAAAATACTGCGCCAGCATATACATCGACAAAAAACGATATGCGGTTTCAGAGGCGGTGGCAAAAGGCAGATGCACGCGCAACATCGGGCGCAGTTTGTCCATTACCGGGCAACCGGCAGTTACCATCAACATACCCAGCAGCGAACTGACCGCTTCTTGCATGGTGGTATCTTTGTGGTAAATGCGCGCTTCATTTTCCACCGTGATGCGCACTTTACGGTACGAAATGGTATCTTTTACAAAATCAATCAGCGGGATGAGACTGACGGCAACCGGACAGTGCGGGTGGTCGGCGGGGTTGAGCGGGCAATTGGGGCACTGGGAATATACCAAATTTGTCCACGCGGGATAGGTTTCGCGGGGCGGGAAAATGGCATCGAGCGTTTGCTCATCCAGTTGGACGGTGAAGGTATGTGTTTCATTCGCTTCTTCCCCGTCCAAAAAGGTAAATTGAAATTTGTAGGTGATTAACTCGCGAGTGTCGGTCACACCAGCCTCTTGTTGATTGCGTTTGCACGCAAGTGGTTATAACAATTTTAGTTGGGTTTGGGGTTTTTGACAAACGCGGAAAGATTGGCGATTGGCGATTCGTAATTTTGAACCGCCAATCGCCGGTTGTGGTCATTCAGGCACGGCTATTCTGCCAGAAATTTGCGCAGAACGGTTTGCAGGATGCCACCGTTGCGATAGTAGTCTACCTCGACGGGGGTATCAACGCGGCAGGTCATGGTGATGTCGCGGCTGGAGCCGTCGGGGGCGGTGACGGTAACGCGCACATCCTGCAACGGCTGCAAATTATCATCAATGTGGATGGAGAAGGCTTCTTCGCCGGTGAGCCCGAGCGATTGCACGCTGTCGCCGTCTTTAAATTGCAGGGGCAGCACGCCCATCCCCACCAGATTGCTGCGGTGGATGCGTTCGTAACTTTCTGCCAGCACGGCTTTTACGCCGAGCAGGTATGTACCTTTTGCCGCCCAGTCTCGGCTGGAGCCGGTGCCGTATTCTTTACCCGCCAATACCACCAGCGGCGTGCCGGATTCTTTATATTTCAGACTGGCATCGTAAATGGACATCACTTCGCCGGTGGGCAGGTAGGTTGTCCAGCCGCCTTCGGTGCCGGGCGCCAACTGGTTTCGCAAGCGAATATTGGCGAATGTGCCGCGGGTCATCACCCGGTCGTTGCCGCGCCGCGAACCGTAACTGTTAAAGTCTTTCAAATCAACATTGTGTTCCAGCAGGTATTTTCCGGCGGGGCTGTCTACCGCAATTGCCCCCGCCGGCGAAATGTGGTCGGTGGTGATGCTGTCGCCGACTTTTACCAGCACCCGCGCGCCGTCAATCGGGGCGATGGGCTGGGGTTCGGGGGTCAGGTCAATAAAGAACGGTGGTTCCTGAATATAGGTGGATTCTTCGTTCCAGTCGAACAAATCGCCGCCGGTCACGGGAATTTGGTTCCATTTTTCGTTTTTCAGTTCGATACCATCGTATTCTTTATGGAAGGTATCGGGGTTGAGGGCTTTGTCATACTGCGCGGCAATTTCTTCGTGGGTGGGCCAAATGTCGCGCAGATACACCGGCTGACCGTCGCTGCCCGTGCCGAGCGGCTCGCGGCTGAGGTCAATGTCGGTGGTGCCGGCAATGGCATACGCCACCACCAGCGGCGGGCTGGCAAGGAAGTTCGCTTTGACATACGGATGGATGCGCCCTTCAAAGTTTCGGTTGCCGCTGAGCACACCGGACACAATTAAATTGCCTTCGGTAATGGCATCTACCACTTCTTGCGGCAAAGGTCCGCTGTTGCCGATGCAGGTGGTGCAGCCGTAACCCACCGTGTAAAAACCGAGTTTTTCCAAATACGGGGTTAAACCCGCTTCATTTAAATAATCGGTAACAACTTTCGAGCCGGGGGCAAGACTGGTTTTAACATACGGTTTGACTTTCAGCCCTTTTTCCACGGCTTTTTTCGCCAGCAATCCCGCGCCGAGCATCACCGACGGGTTGCTGGTGTTGGTGCAACTGGTGATGGCGGCGATGGTCACCGCGCCGTGGGTCAGTTCCTGCGTGTCGCCATTCTTTTTGAAAGTGCCGGTGCTTTTCAGGTCGTCCGCTTTCAAGCCGAACCCTTTAACGCCCACCGGCGCCGTCAGCGATTCGCGGAAGGCTTTTTTCAGTTCGGGCATCGGAATGCGGTCTTGCGGGCGTTTCGGTCCCGCCAAACTCGATTCAACATCACCCAAATCAAGTTCCAGCGTATCGGTAAATTCGGGGTCGGGGGCATCATCGCTGCGGTACAAGCCCTGCTCTTTGATGTACCGTTCCACCAGCATTACCTGCTCCGGCGAGCGTCCGGTGAGCCGCAGGTAACGCAACGTTTCATCATCCATCGGGAAGAAGCCCATTGTGGCGCCATATTCCGGCGACATATTGGCGATGGTGGCGCGGTCGGGGAGCGCCATGGTGCTGATGCCGGGACCGTAAAATTCCACAAATTTGCCAACGACACCTTTTTCGCGGAGCATTTGCACCACAGTGAGCGCCAAATCGGTGGCGGTAACGCCTTCGCGCAGTTTGCCGGTTAATTTAAAACCGATAACTTGCGGGGTGAGCATATAAATCGGTTGTCCCAACGCCACGGCTTCGGCTTCGATGCCGCCCACGCCCCAGCCGAGCACGCCCAGCCCGTTAATCATGGTAGTATGGCTGTCGGTGCCCACCAGCGAGTCGGGATATGCCACTTCCAAATCGTCTTCCGGGCGAGTCCACACGCCGCGCGCCAGATATTCCAGGTTTACTTGATGGATGATACCGCTGCCGGGCGGCACCACGCGGAAGTTGTTCAGCGCTTGCTGTCCCCAGCGCAAGAATTGATAGCGTTCAAAATTGCGCTCAAATTCGCGTTCGGTGTTGATGAAAAGCGCGGCATCGGTACCGAAGGTATCCACCTGCACCGAGTGGTCAATCACCAAATCGGCGGGAATGATGGGGTTGATTTTGGCGGGGTCGCCCCCCATACGCGCCATCGCCGAGCGGAGCGCCGCCCAGTCTACCACGGCAGGCACGCCGGTAAAGTCTTGCAGCACAATTCGCGCCGGTTTGAAGGGAATTTCTTTTTGGGTGGCGGCTTTGGGATTCCAATTTGCCAACCCGATAACATCCTCTTCGGTGATGAGATAGCCGTCACATTCCCGCAGCAGGGCTTCCAACAAAATTTTGATGGAAAACGGCAGGCGGCTGATATTGGCGATACCGTCTTTTTCCAATTTGTCGAGGCGGTAAATGTATGCTTCGCCATTTCCGGTGTTGAATTTGGCTTTTGCGCCAAATACGTTTTTGTTGCTCATACCATATCTCCTTTTTAATGGTTTTTGGTTCTGTAAATTTCCGGTTGCCGGTTTTCAATTGTAACTGTACAGCCACAGGTTGAATAGAACACAGATAACGCAGATTGTACGGATTTTCACGGATTTTTTGAAAATATTTTAGAAATCTGCACTAATCCCTGCAATTCGTGTTAATCTGCGTTCTATTCTCTATTCACCTGAACAGTCACTCTCA
Organism: uncultured Anaerolineaceae bacterium; assembly: GCA_964411845.1. Classification (GTDB taxonomy): domain Bacteria; phylum Chloroflexota; class Anaerolineae; order 4572-78; family 4572-78; genus JANTHQ01. The sequence continues at coordinate 3,537 of CAYPNZ010000033.1, read as the reverse complement.
ATTTTTGATTTTCACGCATTTTGAATTTACGCAGTTTTCACCCTTCGATACGGCTCTCCCTGCGGTCGAGCCTACTCAGGGTGTGTTTGGCAGCCGATTTGCGTAAGCCCCGGCATTATACCCTGCCGGGTTACGGCGTTACGCTTGCCGCCAGCGTGCCTTTACCCACCACGGCGAATACGCTTGTGCCCCCGGCAGCGGGTATTACCCCCACTATCGCCGAAACCGATACCATCTTCACCTGCCCGTGGCGAATGTCCGGCTCGCTCTGCTGGGTAACGGCGGTAAAAATAAAGGCACTGCGGCGACCCGATGGCGGCGACCCGCCCGGTGGTGTCGGCAGTAACAGTTTTCCCCCGCCGGACGGGGCGGTCGGCGAATTTTGCTGCCATTCAAACGGTAAACCGGCAATACCGGGGAAAGTGTTTTTTACCAACGCCAACGCGCTGTCGGCATTGGCGGGCGGGGGGGTGTGCAGTTGAAAAACAAACGCCCCCAGCGACGCATCCTGCACATCCGCTTGCATACTGCCGCTGATGGTACCTTCTCCCAAACTGACCGATGCCGCACCGTTTTCCAGCACGGCGGCAACGGTTTCCCCGGCGATGTTTGCCGCGGCATCCACTGCCGATTGCGCTTGCGGCGGCAGGGTTAATGTGCCCGTCTTTTCGCCCGCAGAAACCACCGTTACCGTCACCCCCAGCACATCGGCGGCATATTGCGTTACAACCTGTGCCGCGTCATAATTTTGCGGCGGCACCGGCGCGCTCGATGCGGTTGCCCCCGCACTGTCTGCCCCCGGCATCGAAAATGCGGGCGGGCGGCGGGTAGCCGTGGGCGGCACAACCGTCGGCACGGCAACGGTGGCGGTGCTACCGGCAACCGGCGGGGTCAACAAAACCGGCGACGGCAACGGCGTTGACCGGGTAATGGGCGTTGGCAAAACACGTGTTTCCTGCGGATGCGCAATCGGCGGGACAATTGTCGGGCGGGTGGTGGCAGTGGAACGGTTGGCGCAGGCAGTTGCGGTCAAAAGCACCGCCGTCATCATCGCTCCAAACACCCGTTTTTTTGCCCGAAACGTCATTTTTATCCCCGAAAAATACATCCACAGATTGTTAAATCGCTCACAGTATACCACTCAACCGAGCATAATTCAAACTGATATTGTCAATCTTTGCCATAGGAAATTCCTATGGTAAAATATCTTTTGATGGAACCTTTGGATACCACCAAACTGAAAACCTTTGTCATCATTGCCACGGAAGGCAATTTTACCCGAGCCGCGGCGCGGTTAAATTTAACGCAACCCACCGTTAGCCAGCAACTTGCCACGCTGGAAAAATCGCTGGGCGTAACCCTGATTGAACGCCGCCCGCGCCAGATAAAATTAACGCCGGCGGGCAAAACGCTGCTGGCATACGGCGAGCGCATTTTAGCCCTGTGCGGCGAAGCGAAACAGCGCACACGCGAAGTTGCCGGCAAAGCACGGCTAACCTTGCGGGTCGGGGTGGGGCACACGCTGGCAATTTATCTGCTGCCCGACATTTTGCACCAGTTGCACCGCATCCAACCCGATGTGGATATTCGCGTGCTGGCGGGCAACACCGGCGATTTGCTGACCGCCACCGCCGAAGGGCGCGTTGAACTGGCACTGGTCGGTTCACCGGCGCAGCACCCGCAGTTGGATATTTCCGCATTTATGAACGATAAATTGGTGGTCATCGTTTCTGCCAACGACCCGTGGGTGGGACGCACTTCGGTAACGCTGCACGATGTGCGCCAGCGAACCCTGCTCACTCGCGAACGCGGTTCGGCGCTGCACGCCTCGGTGGAAAAATTGCTGGGCGAAAATCACCTCGCCGGACCAAAGGTCATCATTTTAGGTGAGACGGAAGCCATCAAACGGAGTGTGGAAGCCGAATTGGGCATCGCACTGATTCAAGGTATTGCCGTGCGCCGCGAATTGCAACAGGGTTTTTTGCACGCCGTGCCGCTCATCGGCGCAGATACCCGCCGCACCTATAATATTGCACGCCGCACGCGGCAATCGTTATCCAAACCCGCCAAATTATTGGTTGAACTTTTGTTAAAATCTGTACAATTGAAGTACAATGCATTGGCTACAAAATAGGATGCAAGAAAAGGAACTTCTATCCAATGACGCAACAGAAGGATTTACTGACAAATAAAGTGGCTATCATCACCGGTGCCGGAAAAGGCATCGGCAAAGCCACCGCAAAACTTTTCGCGCGGGCGGGTGCAGCCGTGGTGCTTGCCAGCCGCACCCCTGCCGACATCAACGCCGTTGCCGCCGAAATCAAAGCCGCCGGCGGTCAGGCGCTCGCCATTCCCACCGATGTAACCAGCCAAAGCAGCATTGACCAACTGGTTATGCTCACCCTGCGCGCTTTTCGGCACATTGATATTTTGGTAAACAATGCCGCCGTCATTCACCCCGTGGGCAGAGCATGGGAAGTTGACCCCGTTGCTTGGCAGCATCTCATCCAAACCAACTTAATTGGACCTTTTTTGTGCACACGCGCCGTGTTGCCGCATATGATTGACCGCGGCGACGGGCACATCATCAACGTTACGTCCGGCGCGGCATACAGCGATATTGTCGGTTTGAGCGCATACTGCGCCAGCAAAGCCGCACTCGACCGGTTCACCACAATTTTGGCGCAAGAAGTTGCCGACACCAATATTGTGGTGTGCGGCATGAGTCCCGGCGCCACCGACACCCCCATGCAAACCGAAATCCGCAACATCAGCAAAAGCGCGCTCCCTTCGGTTGACCATTTCCGCCAACGATACGAAGAAGGCTCGCTAACCACCCCGGAAGATGCCGCCCGCTTAAATTTGTGGCTTGCCACCCGTAACGACCAAAATGGCGTGATTGCCCCCATTTCAGACAAATCCATTCGAGAAAAATTGGCAAAACTGCCACTGTAAAATTGCCAACCATCGGTTAAGCCGAAAAATAAACTAATCTTATCCATCAGGAGGACAGCATTAAAATGGCTTACGACAAAATTGTAGTTCCGCAGGAAGGAAAGAAAATCGAAGTGCGTGACGGGCAACTGGTTGTGCCCGACAACCCCATCATTCCCTTCATCGAAGGGGACGGCATCGGACCCGACATCACCGCCGCATCGAAGCGCGTGCTTGATGCCGCCGTGGAAAAAGCCTATGGCGGCAAAAAGAAAATCGTGTGGATGGAAGTTTACGCCGGCGAAAAAGCCGCCGGGCTGTACGACGGCAATTATATGCCCGCCGAAACTTTCGACGCCATTAAAGAATTTATTGTTGCCATCAAAGGACCGTTGACCACCCCCGTTGGCGGCGGCTTTCGCAGTTTGAATGTCACCCTGCGCCAAACGCTCGACCTGTACGCCTGTGTGCGCCCCGTGCGCTGGTACGAAGGCGTGCCCAGCCCGGTAAAACACCCGGAAAACGTCAACATGGTCATTTTCCGTGAAAATACCGAAGACGTGTACGCCGGTATTGAATATGAAGCGGGCACACCCGAAAACG
>CAYPNZ010000032.1:0-12499 GCA_964411845.1 uncultured Anaerolineaceae bacterium | reverse complement strand
TTCATTTAGTTCAAAAAGTGTATCTGTTCAGCAGTGCCCGTTGAATTTGTCATTGCTTCGTTGCGCGCGCAATGACCGGCTGAGCAGCCACTGCCCAATTTTCGGGTGACCACAAGGGTCGCCTCTATGAATAAACTTCCGGCAACGGCTCAAAAAAAAAGACGGCTCAATGAGCCGCCCTGTTGCCGGTGATACATCCGCTACCTGTCCGTAAACCGATTGGTGATGGGCAGGCGGCGGTCTTTGCCAAACGCGCGCACGGTGATTTTTACGCCCGGTGGGGCTTGACGGCGTTTGTATTCGTTGCGGTCAACCAACATAACCACCCGCCGCACGGTATCAATATCGTGCCCGCGCGCCACAATCTCGCCGATGCTGAAATCGTTTTCCACATACGCCTGCAAAATATCATCCAGCACATCATACGGCGGCAGCGAATCGGTATCCACTTGGTCGGGGCGCAATTCCGCCGAGGGGGGTTTGTCCAAAATATTTTGCGGAATTGCCGCGCCAAGCGTGTTTCGATATGCCGACAAACGGTATACCAGCGTTTTGGGTACATCTTTGATTACCGCAAAACCGCCCGCCATATCGCCGTACAGGGTGGCATATCCCACCGACATTTCGCTTTTGTTGCCGGTGGTCAGCACCAGCCAACCGAATTTATTGCTCAACGCCATTAAAATGTTGCCGCGGGCGCGGCTTTGCAAATTTTCTTCCGCTTCATTCGGTTCGGTATCGGCAAATTGAGGGGCAAGCGTTGTCAGATAGCCGGTGAAAATCGGTTCGATGGGGATGGTTTCATACCGGATGCCGAGGTTTTCCGCCAGTTGTTGGGCATCGGTTTTGCTGTGGTCGGATGAATAGCGGCTGGGCATCGAAACGCCAATCACGTTTTCCGCACCGAGCGCATCGGCGGCAATACACGCCACCAATGCCGAGTCAATCCCGCCGGATAACCCAATCACCGCGCGCTGAAAACCGTTTTTGTGCAGATAATCGCGCGTGCCCATCACCAGCGCGCTGTAAATTTCATCCAACGCCTCTTTTTGCGGGGCAATTTGCGGCGAACGGTCGGGTTTGGGAGCGTCGTCGTTTAACGGCGGCAGTGAAACGGTTTGCAGGGTTTTGTATGCCAGATGATATGCGGTATTTTTGCGGCGACGCGGGTCGCGCAACCGTTGGCGCAAAATGCCGGACAGGTCAACATCTGCCGTCACAAAATCGGGGGCGAAAGACGCGGCACGCGCCAGCACGTTGCCCCGCTCATCGAAAATCAGGCTGCTGCCGTCGAAAACCAGTTCATCCTGCCCGCCGACCAGATTGCAATATGCCACCACTGCCACATTGTCGGCGGCGCGGGTTGCCAGCATTCGCCCGCGGTCTTGGATTTTGCCCATTTGGTACGGCGATGCGGAAATGTTGAGTAAAATTTGCGCGCCGTTGGCGGCTTGATGCTCCGGCGGTCCCGCGGGATACCAGATGTCTTCGCAAACGCTCACGCCAATGGGCACGTTGCCCAATTTAAAGATTGATTCGGTATTGCCGCGCCGAAAATAGCGTTCTTCATCGAAGACGCCGTAATTGGGCAGCAGAAATTTGCGGTACACGCCGCCCAATTTGCCATTGTGCAGCACGGCTGCCGCATTGAAAATATCGTCATCGGCATCTACAAACCCCACAATGGCGGTGATGCCCGCAGTATGGGGGATGATTTGCTGCAACCGGCGGCGGTTTTCAGCGATGAAATTCGGTTTGAAGAGCAGGTCTTCGGGGGGGTAGCCGCAAACGGTCAATTCGGGAAAGAGTACAATATCGGCAGCAACCTCTTTGGCATGCGCCAATCCGTCCAAAATTTGGCGCATGTTGCCGTCAAAATCACCCACCACGGTATTCAATTGTGCCAGCGCAATTCGCAATGTGTTCATAGGGTTTTGGGTTTCGAGTTTCAGGTTATTACGTTTTACGTTCAAGGTTGTAGTCAGCCGTCAGCCATTAGCCGTCAGCGGTCACGCCCCACGCATCACGCCCTAATACCGGCTTTGCCCCAGCCGACCGAGGGCGGCTTCGTGCGCCATGATGATGGCTTCCGCCACGGCTTTCATCGGGCGGCGATTGTCCATACTCATTTTCTGAATGGCGCGGAAGGCTTCCGATTCGGTCAGCCCTTTGGTGTCCATCAGAATGCCTTTGGCGCGGTCAACCAGTTTGCGCGTTTCCAGCGCGTGCTGCAAATCGTCCACTTCCTGCGCCATCTGTTTGAATTCGCTGAAACGCGCCAGCGCAATTTCGATGGCTGGGGTTAAATCGCTTTCTTTGAACGGTTTTACCAAATAGCCAACCACCCCCGCCTCGTTGGCGCGGTCAACCAATTCTTTCTGGCTGTAGGCGGTCAGCAGCACTACCGGCGCGATTTTCTCTTCGGTTAGGGTTTTTGCCGCGTCAATCCCATCCATACCCGGCATGCGAATATCCATAATCACCAAATCGGGTTTCAATTCGCGCGCCAATTTTAAGGCGGTAATGCCGTCGCCCGCTTCACCGACCACCAAATATCCCAGATTGCGCAGCATTTCCTGCAAGTCCATCCGAATGAGTGATTCATCGTCTGCTATGAGGATACGTTTTCGTTCCATCCTTCTTCACCTCCAAATAATCCTTTGGGGAATGTGATGGTGGCAGAAAAGCCGCCATCGCTATCGGCGAAGGTTAGTTCGCCGCGTAAATCTTCCGTTACCAGTGTGTGTGCAATTTGCAGTCCCAAACTCGGCAGCCGGTTGGGGTCGAAATTGTCGGGCAAGCCTTGTCCGTCATCTCGAATGGTGATGATAACATGGTCGCCTTCGTCTTGCAGGGTAATGGTTACCCTACCGGTACGCCGATTTTCAAAGCCGTGTTCCAGCGAGTTTTGCACCATTTCGTTGATGACCAGCGCGCAGGCGGTCGCCTGTCGGGCAGGCAGCCAAATGGGTGGACCTTCAACGCGAAACGAGATGTCATCTTCCGGTGAAACAATCCCCTGTTTGGTTTGCGCCACAATTCGCTGAAAAGCTTCTTTGATATTTATAGCCCAAGTGTTTTCATCTGACAAAAACTCGTGAATGACAGCGACGCTCTGCACGCGGTTGATGGCATCGCGCAGGGCGGCTTTTGCTTCTTCGCTGTCCAACCGGCGGCTTTGAATGCGCAGCAGGGCGGCGATGGTTTGCAGGTTATTTTTTACCCGATGATGAATTTCCTGAATCATCGCGTTTTTTACCCGCATTTCCTGTTCCTGCCGCCGCTCGGCGGTTTGGTCGCGGATGACCATCAGCACGCCCACCGGTTCCGGCGAAACGCGCCGGGGGGCAATCAGCCGGATGGGGCGCGAGAAAATGCTCGGTTTGGCAACCAGCGGGATGACCTTCCGTACCCACTGCCGTCCGCCGTCTTCGGTTTCCACTTCCGCGCAACGACGGGTTCTCATCGCCCGTGAAAAAAGTTGAAAATCGTGGGTATCCAGTGTGTTCAACCGGCGGTTAACCAGCGAATCAAGATACCCCAATCGCCGGTACAGGTTTGCCGCCACACCGCTGGTATAGCGAATGACCCCGTAACGATTGACCACCATCAACCCGGAGTATCCCTCAAACGGCGTCAGTGTCTCCGCCCCGTCTACCAATCCTTGCGCCAGCATATCCTGCAATTGCACCAGCGCCACCTGAAACGGACGCAGCCGCCGCCGCTGGCGTTCGTGTTCCAGCAAACTGCTGTCTACGCTGAGCGCACCGATGACTCGCCGCGGGTTTTCCGGCGAGCGGATGGGACGCGCCACAATCAGCACGCTGAAACCTTCGCTGAAAATACCCTCTGAACCGCGCTGTTTGCGCCCTTTTTTCAGGGTGCGATATACAACCGGCATATCGAGCGCACCCACCATCGCGCCGCGGTACAATTTTCGGTATGCCGGCGCCACCGAATGCGGATGCGCGTGCGCCAGCACTGTGGTTTTTCCGGCAGCAGAAAGAGGACCGTACAGCAAAATATCGGCACGGCTGATGTCGGCAACAATGCCCATTTGCGCTTTGATGCGCTCTAAAAGTTCCGCCTCTGATGCGGTGAGGGTGGGTTCAGGTTGTCCGTTCAAGGTTTTAGGGTCGCAAAGTTACAAAGTTACAGAGTTACAGAGTTGCAGAGTTGCAGAGTTGCAAAGTTGCAAAGTTGCAAAGTTGCAAAGTTACAGAGTTGCAAAGTTGCAGAGTTGCAAAGTTGCAGGGTGACAAGGGGCGCGTTTTTATGTATTATGGTGTTGCCCCAACACAGCGCCGATGAAATTCGATGCGCCGTTGGCGAAGGCTGCGGCAGGCATGGCACGTTTGCCCGCCGGTTGGATGGTTTTCAACACCAGCGCGCCGCTGCCGGTGCCCACCGCGATGCGGTCATCCAGTTTGAAAACCGTTCCCGGCGCCGCAGAGGCGGTTTTTACCACCGCCGCCGTTAAAATTTTGATGCGTATGTCGCCCCAAAGGGTGAACGCGCCGGGCCACGGGTTGAAAGCGCGGGTGAGCCGTTCAATTTCCGCCGCCGATTGTCGCCAGTTGATGCGCCCTTCTTCTTTTTTGATGCGCGGGGCAACTGTTGCCAGCGCATCATTCTGCGGCTGGGGGGTGATGCGTCCTGCCAGCCAATCGGGCAGTGTTTCGATGAGCAGCGCCGCGCCCAATTCCGCCAGTTCGGCGGTGAGTGTGGCGCGCGTATGGTCGGGGCGGATGGGGATGGCGCGGGCGCGGATGATGTCGCCGGTATCCAATCCTTCATCCATTTTCATCAGGGTAACGCCGGTTTCGGCATCACCGGCACGGATGGCGGCGGCAACCGGCGCTGCGCCCCGCCAGCGCGGCAGTAACGATGCGTGAATGTTGAGGCAGCCGTGCGGCGGCAGGGTCAGCACATTGGGGCGCAAAATCTGCCCGAAGGCGGCAACCACAATGGCATCGGGCTTTAACGCGGCAAGGTCGGCAACGGCGGCAGGGTCTTTCAGCGTGCGGGGCTGCAAAATCGGCACGCCCGCCGCCAACGCGGTTTCTTTCACCGGCGATGGAATCAATTTTCGCCCGCGCCCTTTGGGGCGGTCGGGTTGAGTTACCACGCCCACCACGGTGTGATGTTCGATGAGGGCGGTCAAAGCGGGCACAGCAAAATCGGGTGTGCCCATAAAAACAATTTTCGCCATAGGTCAGTTCAACAATTCCTGACGGGCTTCTTCCACCATATTGTCCACTTGCAGTGCCATCATACGTTCAACCAGCGCCGGACGCAAGCCCGCCACTTTCTCCATTGCGTCCATATAGTTGATATGATAACTCTCGGCAATCAATGCTGCAATGACATCTGTCACTCTTTTAAACGCCAAAAACGCGGCTTCTGCTTGCTCCAATTCACATTCCTGCAAACAACGGTGTAAAAACAATTGCTGCACCCGGCTCATCATACCGAACATATACGGGTTTGTAATTTTGCGGGGAATGTGAATGATGCCGACATACCATTGGTGATTCCAAAATTTTCTGTTGGCAATATCGCCGCTGGTAACTTGCAGATACCACTCTTTCAGCGATGCTTCCCGCGCCGGACGCTCACCATCTTTAAATACCGCGGCGGTCGGTTTGTAGGCAAACAGAATATCGTAAAATGCCTGCGCAAACTCATCAACCCACTGCTGGGTGATGTGTGCCGTTTCGCTGAGGACGGCGAAGTCTTCTTCGGTTACCCCCGTCAAATGCAGTAATTGTGCCAAAACCTGACTATCAAACATATTTCTCCCTCACAAAAGTTACAGATGTTTTGGACAAATCCCCCTCAATTGTATCATGCATTGAGAATTATTCAATTTCCGCGGCGTTTTTTGAAAATACGGGCGTAAATTCCACCGACAGCACCCGTTCCGTTTCGGGGGTAACGCGGCACGGATGCGCGGTGCGCCAGCCGCACACCCAGCAGATTTCGCCGTTTTCCGCCACCAGCAGCGGGATTTGATTTCGCAGTGATGCGGGAATTTTCCGGTCAATCATAAATTTTTTCAACCGCTGCCGCCGCCCGTTCAGCCCAAACGGGGCGAAGGTGTCGCCGGGGCGGCGCGAGCGCAGGCGGGGCTTGCCGATACAATCCGCATCGAAAAACGCGCGCCACGGCGGTTGGCGGCGCCATGTTTCGGCGGAAACCGCGGCGGCGTCGCGCAGTGCGGTGCGCACCGTCCATCGTCCGCCGGGCAATAGCGTTTTGCCCGGCACGGCAAGCGACACCGTTTCGCCGGCGGCAAGCCGTGGCACATCGGGGGGCGGCGGCTGATAGCCGGCGGCTGCCAGCACAAATTCGGTGTAATCCGTCCGCAGGGTCAATCCGTGCGGCAGCGGCATCATTTTTCCCACAGACGCTTCTTTTAAAAAGGAAAGCGCCGCCGTTATATGTTGATATTCAATATCCACCGGCGCGCCGAGCAATTGTGCCACGGCTCGACGCAAAAGGCGTGCTTGCGCCCCGGTCGGCAGCGAATGCCAGTCATCGCGGTCGAAAATAACCGCTTGCGGCAATACGGTTTTCACCACAAATTGCCATGCGCGGTCGGTTTCCCGTTCCACCAGCGGAAAATCCGCCTGCATCAGGGCGGCGGTGCGGCGCAGTGCAGCGCGAATGTTGGGATTGAAGGTTTCCAGCAGCGGCAGCAGCGAGTGCCGCACGCGGTTGCGGGTGTAATTTTCATCGCGGTTGGTGGCATCGGTGCGGAAAGGCAGGTTTTGGGCGCGGCAATATGCCTCAATTTCTGCGCGGGGAATATCCAGCAGCGGACGGATGAGCACTGCGGAACTGTCCGCCGGCGGGACGGCGGCGAGCATACCGCGCAGACCGTCCAGCCCCGCGCCGCGCAAAAAATGGAGCAACACCGTTTCCGATTGGTCGTCGGCGTTGTGTCCCGCCGCGATTTTTTCGGCGCGAATTTTGCGCGCCACTTGCCGCAAAAATCGGTATCGCGCCGTGCGGGCGGCATCTTCCACGCTTTTTTTTCGGTGACGCGCCAATTGCATCACGTCCGTTTGCCCGACGGTGACGGGCAATTGCCATCGCTGCGCCAAATTTTGAACAAATTCGGCATCGGCGGCAGCGGCATCACCGCGCAATTGATGGTTGAGATGCGCCACGTGCAATTTTAGGTTCAGGGCGGGGGCAAGCCGGCGGAGAACATCGAGCAGGCAGACAGAATCCGCACCGCCGGAAACGGCTACCACCACCGTATCGCCCGCTGCCAGCAGCCGGTTTTCGCGGCAAAATGCCGCCACGCGGTCAATAAGCGTCATCGTGTTACCTTTTTAACTGTCGCGCCAGTTTTTGCAAACGCTGCGCCAGCGGTGATGCCGATAAAAATTGCTGCTGCCGAACGGCATCGGGCGCGGTGTGCGCCACCCGCTGCATCAATGTTTCGGCGCGGGCGAAACTTTCTTGCGCCTGTGGTATGCGGTTCAGCGCCAAAAACGGAGCAATCATCGTCAGTTCGATTTCAATTTCCAGCAAAATATGGTGCGAATTTTGAGCGATGTCCCGTCCCTGCAAAAGCAGGGTAATGGCGTGCTCAAACTGCCGATTGCGCGTCACCAATTCGGCGGAAATGCAGAAGGTGCGGGCGTGATATGCGCGCATGCTGCTGGGCACAATCAGCGCGATGAGCCGGGTAATTTGCCGCTCGACCTTCTCCCATTCCCCTGCCGCCATCTGTGCGGAAAGAAGTTCGGTAAAAATTTCGACTTGGTCGGCGGCAAAACCGAGCCGGTGCATTTCGTCAAATTCGGCTTGCAAGATGGCTTCCGCTTTGGCAAAATCGCCGCGCAAACGCCGGGCAATGCCCGCCATGCGGCGGGCGCGGCTTGCCCACACCGGCGAACCGGTACTTTCTGCCAACGCGATGGCTTGCTCAACGGCAATTTCTCCGGCGGAAATATCGCCCAGCGAAAAATAGTATTCCGCTGTGCCGAGCAGCCCCATTGCCTGCCAAACGCTGTTGGTCAGTTGGGTGGAAATGACGGTTGTTTCGGTAAAACGGTCAGCCGCCAGCGACAGATTGCCCTGCACCAACACATTTTGCGCGCTGCGGTAACTGAAAGTGGGCGCCCAGTTCAAATCGCCGGTACGCTTTTGCAATTCGGCGGCGTCGCGGCAAATTTGGTCGCTCTGCCGGTAGTCTGCCAGCCAGTGGTATGCCGTTGCCAGCCAGCCATAAGTTTTCATCAACCCTTGATAATTGCCGATGTCGCGCCATATACCGGCAACGGCTTCCAGCCGCTCGATGGCGGCATTTACTTCCCCTTGATAGAGGATAACTGCCGCCAAACCGTCTTTACCGGCGGTGATGCGCGGGGTATTGCGCAAGGCTTTCGCCGTTTCCAACGCCTCATGAAAATACGCGCTGGCATCGGCAAGTTGCCCCATGTTGAATTTAAATTCGCCGAGTTGGTTAAGGGTGTCTACCAACCCCAATTTGTCATCGGATTTGCGGGCGATATTCAGCGCCTGCTCAAAATACGGTTCGGCATGGCTGAATTTATGATACCCGGCGTAAATGTTGCCCAGTTCCGCCAGCACCCGCATTTGAACGGGCAAGTTTCGGTTTGCCTTTGCCAGCGCCAATGCCTGCTCGAAATCGGCGCGGGCATCATCCACACGCCCCATCCGTTTGAGGATTTTGCCGCGTCCTTCGTGAATTTTCGGCAGGATGTCCGGTTCCAAATCATCCACCAGCAGCGCGGTAGAAAGTGCTTCGGTGTAAAATTCCACGGCGGTTTTGTTGTCGAAAGCGGCTTTGGCGGCTTCGGCGGCGCGAATTTGGTAGGTGAGCGCCCGGTCCCACACTTCGCCGCAAGCGTAATGGTGCGCCACAATGCTGGCATATTCTTCGCCGCGCAGGTAGTACAGCGGCGCCATATTATCGGCGATGCGTTTATGATAGATGCGCCGCTGGTGGATGAGCAGCGTGTTGTATGCGGTTTCGTATGTCAGCACGTGTTTGAAAATATATTCGCGTTCGCCGGTATCCATCCGCTCGCGGATGAGTTCCGCATCCACCAAATCATCGAGCATCGTTTCCAGTTCAGCGGCATCGGCGGTAACATCTTCCGCCACCGCTTTGAGTACCGAGCGGCTGAACACCCGCCCGATAACCGAGGCAATTTGCAGCAGCCGTTTTTCGCGCTCGTCAAGGCGGTCAATGCGTGCGGTGAGTACCCCGGTCAACGTTTCGGGGATGTCAATATCCACCACCGGACGCGCCACCACCCAATGACCGTTTTGCTGTACAATGGTGCCGTCTTCAATTAAACTGCGCAGCACCTCTTCCACAAACAACGGATTTCCTTCGGCGCGGTTAAGGATGAGGTCTTCCAGTTCGTCGGGCAAATCTTCCACGTGGAGCAGGCGGTCAACCAGCGAGCGGCTTTGCGGCGGGGTGAGCGGTTCCAATCGAATTTCGGTATATTGGGCGGGATAGGTTTCGGCGGCACGTTCTTTCACCTGCCAAAAAAGCGAATCTTTTTCCGGGCGGGTGATGCAAATAACGCGCAACGGCAGTTTCCGGGTCAAATCGAGCAGATATTCCAGCAGTTGCACCGAACTGGTATCTGCCCAGTGTAAATCTTCAAACACCAGCACCAGCGGGTGACGGGCGGCGACAGATTCCACCCACTCGCCCACCGCCGCAAACATGCGCCGCTGCAATGCCTGCGTATCGGAAAGCGGCAACGATTGCGCGGTTTTTTCGTCCAATTTTGCGCCGAGCAGCACCCCCAGATACGGCAGCACCATTTCGGCACGCTCGCCAAACAGGTCATCGCCGGCTGCCTGCAAATTTTGCCACACCACATCGGTGGGGGTTTCGGGTCCGGTGTGCAGGTAGGCGCGCAAAATTTCAATGATAAGCCGGTAACTTTGGTTCTGCCGGTACGACAGCCCGCGCCCTTCCAGCCACAGCAAATCGGTTTCGGGGGGGATTTGCTGCCGTATTTCCGAAACAAGCCGCGATTTACCCAAACCGGCTTCGCCAACCACCACCGTAATGCCGCCGGCGCCGGTTTGCACTGCCGCGATTTGCTGTTGCAGGGTGGAAAATTGCGCCTGCCGCCCGACCATCGGCGCGCGCAAACCGGCAATACCCCGTTTGTGTCGCTGCGATTTGACCCCTTGCAACTGGTACACAATCAGCGGCTGGCGCTTGCCCTTCACGGCGACGGGCTGGCGCGATTTGAAGTTGAAAAGTTGCTGGGTGAGATAATATGTATCTTGGCTGACCAGAATTTCACCGCGCTCGGAAACGCTTTCCAACCGCGAAGCCACATTCACCGCGTCGCCCATTACCGTGTAACCGCGTTTGCGGCGCGTGCCCACTAACCCGGCAATGACCACGCCGGTGTTAATGCCAATGTGAATGCCGAGCGGCTCGACCAGCGGGGCAGGCGGATTGCGGTTGAAGTCTTCCAGCCGCGTTTGCATTGCCAGCGCGGCGTGCAGGGCGCGTTCCGGGTCATCTTCGTGGCTGCGCGGCGCGCCGAAAACCGCCATAATGGCATCGCCCATATATTTATCCACATAACCGTCATACTCATACACCACATCGCTGAGCATATCCAAACAGCGATTCACCACCTGCAAAACGCGCTCAACCTGTGCCGGAGACTCGGCGGCATCGTTCAGCGCAGTAAAGCCGGAAATATCGGCAAACAACACCGTAACCTGCTTGCGTTCCCCTTCGATAGCATTGCTGACAAACGAGTCATCGGGCACATCTACCGCCAGCCCGTTGCCGCACCGACCGCAATAGGCAAACCCGGCAGGGTTATCGAAATGACAAATTTCACATTTTACCATGCAAACTCCAACCCAAACGTTTTGGCGACAAACTTCCACCATACCGATGATATTACATTCGGCGCGTTGTGTCAACGGGATAATGGTTCAACTGTATTGCGCCTTGTTTGGGTTGTGGTATAATCTTGTAGGTTCATCCAAAAAGGTGAACTGTTTTTTGACACCTATTTGAAGGAATTGGAATACGTATGTTAAAACCTCTCAACGCGCTGCTCGGTCTATTTTCGGTAGATGTGGGAATAGATTTGGGAACAGCCAACACGCTGGTATATGTTAAAGGAAAAGGCATTGTCATCAATGAACCCTCGGTGGTTGCCATTGACAAAAAATACAAAAAAGTGTTGGCAATCGGCGTGGAAGCCAAAGAGATGGTCGGGCGCACCCCGGCAAACGTCATCGCCATTCGCCCTTTGCGCGACGGGGTCATTTCGGAATTTGAAGTGACCAAAAGTATGTTGGAATATTTCATTCGCAAAGTGCACAAACAAACCATGCTGCCCCTGTCGCTGTACGCGCCGCGAGTGGTGGTCGGCATTCCGAGCGGCGTGACGGAAGTGGAAAAACGCGCCGTGCACGATGCCTCGCTTTCGGCGGGGGCGCGGCAAACTTTTTTAATTGAAGAGCCGATGGCAGCAGCGGCGGGTGCCGGGCTGGCTGTTACCGAACCCATCGGCAGCATGATTGTGGACATCGGCGGGGGAACCACCGAAGTTGCCGTCTTTTCGCTGGGCGGTATCGTCGTCAGCAACTCCATCCGGGTGGCGGGCGACGAAATGGACGAAGCCATCATCAACTATGCCCGCCAAAAATACAATCTGCTCATCGGGCAGCGTATGGCGGAACGGGCGAAAATCACCATCGGTTCGGCATATCCCCTGCCGGAAGAACAAACCATCACCCTGCGCGGGCGAAACCTCATCACCGGCTTGCCCGACGCCATCGAAGTTTCCAGCGTGGAAATCCGCGAAGCGCTCAGCGACAATGTTGCCATCATCATTCAAGCCGTGCGCGAAGCGCTGGACGAAACACCGCCGGAACTGATTGCCGATTTGATGGAAAACGGCATCGTGCTGGCGGGCGGCGGCGCACTGTTGCAGGGGTTGGCGGAACGACTGTCGGAAGAAACCAAAATTCGCGTTCGCGTTGCCGATGACCCGCTGACCAGCGTGGCACGCGGCGCGGGGCTGGTGCTGGAAGACCTGCACAAATACGCCAAAATTCTCACCGGATTACAGCGCGGCAGCACCAACCACCGTTAACCGCCGCGCCCAAACCACTTCGCCCGTAACCCCGTTGCGCCAAACATATTGCGGCATGGTGGGATGTGCGGGCTTTATTTTTGCAGATGACTCACTTTACGCAGTTGAGGACTTGACAACATCAAAATTATGGCATTATTGTTGAGTTTCGATTTTACCCCATCCCCCCTGTATCTCCCCTTCCCAATGGGAAGGGGGGAGTGATAGTAAGCGAGGGGGACTTTGTCCCCCTCGCTTACCCCCTTTGTTCCCCCTCCCCCAAATTTGGGGGAGGGGGGTAGGGGGAGGGGGTAAAATTACCGAGCGAAATATCAACCCTTGCCAAATTTTAAGATGCGTCAGGTCAGCAGATGAAT
>CAYPNZ010000031.1:2283-12641 GCA_964411845.1 uncultured Anaerolineaceae bacterium | reverse complement strand
TGCTGTGGCGGCAGTTTTTGCGGCAGGCGGGTATCGTTTCGGAACGGAGGTGATAACTGATATATATACTGCAAGTCAAGATTAATTTGTCCTCAAATATCTTAAATTGCCGTGTTGAATAAATTTCAACACGGCAATTTTCTTGATGATGCCAATGGGCGCATAACTGTTTTTTGAATGATTACACACAACGCGGGTGTGGTTATTCCACTTCGGGAACCGGGTCGCCGGGCAGCCATTGCACGTCAATACGGTCTTTGGGGTCGTACCCTGCTTTTGAAAATATGGCTTTCCACGGGGTATCGCCGGTGTTAATGAGGTAGTGCGGATGCAGAGGCGGTACATGGCATAAATCGCCCGGTTTTAGGGTGAGCCGTTCACCTTTAATATAAATATCCACCTGCCCTTCCAATGTGAAAAAATTTTCTTCAATAGCGCGATGGTAGTGCGTTTGAAAATCTTCGCCCGGCATTAAAATAACCAATCCAAAATCAGACCGAGGACCTCTGAGCAAATATTTGGGTCCGGAAATATTGTTAAATCGGTATTCCACCGAATTTTCGTTTTTTATGAATGGTTTTTCCATAGAAATAAAAACTCCTTGTTATTCTCCCGGAGCGCGCCACATAGATGTGGTAATACCTCGGTCGGCTAATTCGAGTTGAGCAGGGTATGCTTCTGCCCAGCGCCGGAATAATGTGTGATATACATCTTTATTTTCAGTATTTGGCTGGTAGGTTTTTTCTTTTTTGACCAATTTTTGGGCAACGGTTTCCAAATTATCGTATAGTCCAACACCGACACCGGCACACATGGCTGCGCCCAAGGCGGTGGCTTCTTTCACCACGCGAGTATGCACGGGGCGTTGTAAAACATCTGCCAAAATTTGGCTCCACAATGCTCCTTTTGATGCGCCACTGGCAAAAACAACGTCTGCGGGTTGTTGTCCGGTGAATTCTGCGATGCGGTTGAGGTTTGCCAGGGTGACGATGGCGGCATTCTCTTGCAATGCGCGGAACATTGCGGCTCTGGATGCCACTTGCGGGTCGATTGACAGGTTCAGGAATGATGGTGCTGCGTGCCGCCAGTGCGCGTAGTCCATCGCATCGGAATAGATGGGGATGATGCCGTGAGACCCGGCGGGAACTTTTGCCGCCATTTCTTCCAGCACGGCATACGGGTCTCGTCCTGCGGCTTGCGCCGCCTGTTTTATGTCCGGCGCCATTGCGTCTCGAAACCAGCGCACGGCAAATCCCGGAAAGAAGACGATGGTTTCCGCCTGCCATTGGTTGGGAATAGCCTGAAAGTTGATGCGTACCCGTCCGCTGGCATCGGCAATGGGTTTATCCAGATTGACTTCTTGCTGCCAAAATGTTCCGCCGAACACCGAGGCTTGACCGGGGTAGATGGCGCCGACGCCGATTGTGCCGAGTTGTGCATCGCCGCCGCCCATCACAATGGGGGTTCCGGCTTTCAAACCGGTGATTTGCGCGGCTGCTGCAGATACAGCCCCGTATTTGGTGCCGGCTTCAAAAACGGGCGCATTCAACAAGTCTATTCGCAAGCCGCAACTTTCGGCGATTTCCGGGTCCCAGCGGCGGGTTTTCAAATTGAACAATCCGGTTGTGCCGCCGTTAGAGGGGTCAACCGCTACCGGTGCGCCCAATCGCACCGCCACCCAGTCGCTCAACATCGCAACTTTGTGTGTTTTTTGGTAGATTTCCGGTTGATGACGTTTCAGCCACAATAGTCTCGGGGCGGCGCCCAGCGCAAAGGTTTGTCCCGATTTCAAATAAATTTGATGTTCCAACCCCGGTTCTTTGCTTCTGAGGTCTTTTACCTCTTGAACCGCGCGGGCATCAACATTGGCGCATGCCCACAATTCTTGGTCGTTTTTATCGTATAGCGCAATGCCTTCGCGCATACTGGTGGTGCTGATTGCAACGATATTTGCCTGCGGAACTTGCTCCAAAACTTCTTGAATGCACGCAACCAGCAACTGCCAATTTTTGTCTCGGTTGAAGGTCATTGAACCGGGGGCATTCGGTTCGGATTGGTGTGTCCATTCACGACTTGCGGCGGCAATTTGGTTGCCGTTTTCATCGAAGATGACGGCTCTGCCGCTGCCGGTTCCTGCATCTAATGCCAGTAAATGGTTCATAGTATGCTCCTACACCGTTTTCCGGTGTTGGGGAGTTGCCTGCTGCATCAGACAACTCCCCTTCACCAGAGAGAAAAGAAATGAAACGCTTGTATGGCTAATTAAAAGTCGAAGTTGTCAATATTGTCTTTGGTGAAGATGGTTCGTTCCGGCAGCAAAATGATGCCGTTTCCTTCGGCTTCGTAATCGTATCCTTGAATTGAGTTCGGCGACACTTCTACGGTTCCGATGCCCGGCACGTCAATTTTATCGCCAACTTTGAAGGTTTTTCCGCTTGCCAATTCGTAGGCGATGTAAACTGCCAACTTGCCCTGCATTACCACGTCCCACAAGCCAAATTGTTTTACGGTGCCGTTTTTAACATATTGACGCATCACGTTGGGGGTAGAGAAACCGGTGATGATGACTTTGCCGGCAATACCCAGATTTTCGGCGGCTTGCGCGCTGCCGGGCAATGCGTTGGCATCGGGGCAAATGATGGCGTCCAAATCGGGGTAGGTGTTGAAAATATCGGTGGGCACTTGCACCGCTTTTTGCGCATCTTCTTCACTGAATTGGGTGGTTACAACTTCCCAGTTGGGGTAATCTTTGGCGATGATGCTTTTGGCAACTTCCGCCCACTGGTTCTGGTCGGTAACGGTGGGGCTTGAATAGTGGAACGCCACTTGTTTTTTGCCGTCTTTGGGGTTGTCCATTTGGGTGGCAACCATATCAACCAGCAATTGTCCCAATTGTTGCGGCGTGCCTTGGTCAATGTAGTATGAACGGCATTCGGGGTTAACGTCAGAGTCCCACGTTAAGATTTTTACGCCGCGGTCTTTGGCGCGGTTCAATGCGGCGCACAAGCCATCGGGAGAAAGCGAAGAAATCGCAATGGCATCGTATCCTTGGTTTGCAAAACTGTTGATAAATTCAACTTGCTTGCTCACGCTCGGCTCGCTGGGACCGTCATAGGTCACTTCAATGCCTAATTGTTTGCCCATATCCATAGCGCCTTTGCCGCCGGATTCAAAAAAGCCGACGCCGGTCAGTTTGGGGATGAATGCAACTTTGATGTTTTCTTTTTTAGGGGCTGCGGTGGGTTGCTGTGCTGCGGGTTGTTGTTTGGCGGCTGTCGGCTGTTTGGCGGCGGGGGTTGCTTTTTGTCCGCCGCAGGCAACCAAAATGCTGCCGGCAAAGACTAAAATTACCAACAAAGATACTTTTTTCAAGACACTTTCTTTAAAACGCATTTGAAGATTTCCTCCTCTTTTTTGCTGAACACATTTTGCCAATCAAAGAAACATAAACCGTAGGTATGCGTAAATTCGAAGAGCACCTCCTTCCCTCTAATCCGCGATGATGCGGTTATCTAAAGCACGTCGGTTTAAACGATGCTGGTTATATCGAGCAATACCTATTTTCAAGGCAACGACAATAATTAAAACCGCGCCGATGACCACTTGCGAAACATTGTTGGTTACGCCGACCGCCAACAGCCCTTGTTTCAAAAATCCCAGCACAAACCCGGCAAGCAACGTGCCGAAAATAGTGCCGCTGCCCCCCAAAATGTTGGCGCCGCCCAACACCACCGCGGTGATGGTGGGTAGCAGCGCATCGTTGCCTAAATCGGAACGGGCAGAGGTGAAATATGAGGTGAGCAATGCGCCGGCAATTGCCGCCCCCAACCCGCTTAAAGCGTAAGCGGCAACAAGCACGCGCTCTACGTGTATGCCGCTGTATTTGGCGGCATCGGGGTTAACGCCAATCAAAAACAAACTCCGCCCAAAACCGGTGTGATGCAATATAATGGCTAATATCACCGCAAAACAGATGACAATCAGCAACGGATACGGCACCGACCCGATAGACCCGTTGGCAATTTCGGCGAAACTCATCGGCAAGCCGCTGATACCTTCATAGCCCGCCGCGCCCAGCGAACCGGCGATACCGGTTGCCAAACCCGAATACAGAAACAATGTTCCCAAAGTGATAACCAGCGGTTGAATATCGGTTTTGGCGACCAGCAATCCGTTAAAAGCCCCGCCCAGAATACCGGCAATCAGGGCAATGACCATCGCCACAAAAATATTCACGTCAGACTGCCACAGCGCCCCCAACACAATAGAAGTCAACCCCATGGTGGAAGCAACGGATATATCAATGCCGGCGGTAATAATGACCAACGTCATCGGCAGAGCGGCTAATATAATGTAAGCAAAGTCGCTGGTAGAGAAGAGCAAATTGTTGATATTCAGAAACGACGGTTCAATCAAACCGAAAAGGAAGATTTCTCCGACCAAAATGATGACGAGAGAGGTTTCCCAACTTTTTAACCATTGAAGTATTTTTTTCGGCATCGGTTAACCCTCTTTTGTTGCAGCGTTTATTCTGGCGTTGCGATTAATTTGCATCCGTGCGTGGCGTTGTTGGGTGTTTATGGCTTGTCTGATGCGGAAATCAATAAAGACCACCAGCAGCAAGATACCGCCGGCAATGGCGTTGTTCCAGAAAGCGGGCACTTTCAAAAAAACCAAAATGCTGTCAATGGTGGTCAAAAACAGTCCGCCCACCAACGCCGATACCGGTGTGCCCACGCCGCCCACCAAATTTACACCCCCCAAAACCACGGCGGCAATGGCTTTTAACTCCAACCCGGAACCCGTTTGCATCGGCACAAAACCAATTTGCGCCACAAAAATTACTGCGGCTATGCCGCTGAAAAAACCGGCCAGGGTATAAGCCGTAAAAAGGGTGAATTGCACCGGAATACCGACCAAATATGCGCCTTCTTCATTGTCGCCGACGGCATACAGATACCGGGCTTGTTTCACCCGCACCAGCAGATACGCCGTTACGCCGGTGATGACCAGCGTAAACCACGCAAATGCAGAAACCCCCAACACCGACCAGCCCGCCATAGATTTGATGCTTTGCGGAATGGTTTCAATCCAACTGCCGCCGGTGATAATCAGCATTAACCCGCGATACACCCCCAATGTACCCAGCGTCATAATAATAGGCGGCACTCGAAAAACGGTCACACCCACCCCGTTGACCATACCCGCCACACTGCCGGTTAACAGTGTGATGAAGATGGCAACGGGCAAGGGTATACCGGCATTGAGGGCTGTGCCCAGGGCTACCGCGCTCAAACCCACAATGGCGCCCAAAGAAACGTCAATGCCTTTGGTGAGAATGACGAACATTTCTCCGATGCCCACCAAAATTAAAATGAGACTGCTGTTAACAATGCCCAGCAGCGATGAGGTTTTCAAAAACGAGGGGTTGACAATGCCGATAACCGCCACCAGCGAAAACAATATCAGCAAAACAACCGTTTCTTGCCTGCGCCATAAATGCCGTATTTTCATAATGTCCCCTTCAACCCAAATGCCGACTCGGTGATGCGTTCAATTTGACATTCCGAATGCGTCATCTCGTCAACAATTTCGCCGTGGTACATTACCAACACCCGGTCGCTCAGTTGTATCACCTCGTCAAAATCGGATGAAATCAGCATAATGCCGACGCCTTGGCGGGAGAGTTGTTTAATCAGGTGATACACATCTTGCCTTGCTTGGGCATCAACGCCGCGGGTGGGTTCATCCAAAATAACCACTTTGGGATTTCCCGCCATTGATTTTGCCAGCACCACTTTTTGCTGATTGCCGCCGGAGAGCGTGCGGGCAATTTGCTGCGGTCCATTCGATTTAATTTGCAATTGCGCCGTGAATTTTCCGGTTACGTTTTTTTCTTTTTTAAAGGAAAGCAGCAACCGCCCCAGTTTTTTCAGAATGGAAGCGGTGATGGTCTGTCCGTTCGGCAGTTCCAAAAATACGCCGTGGGCGTGCCTGTCTTCCGGCACATACACCAACCCTGCATCCAAACAGCGGCGGGGTGTGCGATTTTCGATGGGCTGCGCGTTGACGAAAACTTTGCCGGTGACGTGAACATCAATTCCGAAAATTCCTTCTGCCAGTTCGGTGCGCCCGGAACCGACCAGCCCTGCCACACCAACCACTTCACCGGCGCGAACTTGAAAAGTAATATCCTGAAACGCTTCGCCGCTGAGATGCTCCACGCGCAATACCGGTTCACCGAGTTGAACGGCGCCGGTTTGTGCCGGTTGAGCCGCTTGCCCGTTGGTGGCATCGTCGGGTAACATTGCCCGCACCAAATCTCTGGAATCCAGTGTTCGGGTGGGGGCGCTCAGCACAAAAACCCCGTCGCGCAAAACGCTGACTCTGTCTGATATTTTTAGAATTTCTTGCAGCCGGTGAGAGATGAAGAATATGCCGATGCCGCGTTTGGCAAGCGTTCGCAAGCGGGTAAAAAGCGCGTCAACTTCGCGGAAGGTCAGGGTGGAAGTCGGTTCGTCCAAAATGAGCACTTTTACGTTGTGCAGCAGCCCGCGGATAATTTCCAGCAGTTGCTGGTTGGCAATGCTCAACCGTCCCGCCGGCGCGGCGATATTTTCCTCGAACCCCAAATCTTTTGCCAACTGTTTGATGGTTTCGCGGGCTTCAGCCGGGTCAACTTCCATACCGATGAGAATGTTTTCTTCAACGGAAAGGTGGGGGAATATTTTGGGTTCCTGCGGAACCAAATAGATACCGATTTTGTGGGCGTGAGAGGGATTTTCAATGGTGACGGGCGAGCCTTCCAGAAAAATTTCGCCGGCATCCAACGTATATACGCCGGAAAGTATTTTCATCAGCGTGGATTTTCCCGACCCGTTCCCGCCCAGCAGCGCGTGAATTTCTCCCGGTTTTACATCTATATTTACCCCTTTTAACACCGGTACGCCGTCGAACACTTTCCAAATATTTTTTAGCGATACAATCGGTGCGGCGCGTTCATCGGGCGGGGCGGTAGATTCTGCTTGCGCAAGCAGCGACAGGACGGCTTTGGCGGCTGCCGCGTCGGTAATCAGCACGTTGATGTGATGTCCGCGCAGTGCCGCCAATATGGTTTCGGCTTTTTCTTTGCCGCCGGCAACGCCGATGACGGTTTCTATACCGGCGAGCGTTTGTAATGTTACGCCCATCACGCGGCGGTTGATGCTGATGTCGAGCCATTCTCCGCGGCGGTTATAGTGCTGGGCGCAAATGTCGCCCACTGCCCCCGCCGCTCGGATGGCTTCCAAATACGATTCGCTCACGTAGCCGGCTTTTGTCAGGCTGTACAGCGCAGGTTTGGTGGAACCGATGCCCACCAGCGCGATGCGTGCTTGCTCGGCTTTCATCAACACATTGCGGATGGTCGGTTCGCTAAAAAGCGCGTCGCGGGTGCTTTCGTCTTCAACAACAAGGGGCGTGTGCAGGTAATGGCAAACCGCCCCCAGTTTTTCTGCCAACAATTGGGCTAAAATGGGACCGTCTGTCGGGTTGTGCTCGGTGCCGGTGGCGCCAATCAGTTGCACCACTTCCGCACCCGCAGTATTTTCGGATTGTATGGCTTTTATCATTTCATATAAAGCCGAACCCCACGAAACACCGACAACGGTATTTTCCGTAAAAATTTCATCGAAATATGCTGCGGCAAGTTTTCCCAGCCCGACGAGCATATCGTGATGTGTGGGGGTTTCCGCATCCAGCACGCGCACCGCCTTTAAGGGAAAGGCTTGCATCAAGGCTTTTTCAAGCGATTCGGCACGAGACGGCGCAATATTATTCGGAGCAGCCATAGTTAAATTCCATCCAAATACTTTTTTATTTGTAACTATCCAGAATATTGACCGGAACACAGAGATTCACAGAGACCATAGAGGTTTTTTAAAAAATATTCATTTTTTCTCTGTGCATCTTTGTGTATCTCCGTGTAACTGAATAGATACTTTTATTTTTCCATGAAACCGGAAGGGAGACAGCGGTTTTTCGGCGCGAAAATTGTTTTGCGTGCCGTGTCACCCGGCAGACAGTGAAATGTCAGTGAATCGAACTGGTTTCGATATCCTCTTGGGTGACTTCAAACATTTCCACCCGCGCGGTATCATCGTTCATCAAATTTTCAACGAGTTCGACGGCTTCATTGACGGATGCGTTTTGGTGCACGATGGCTTTTACGCCCTGAATGATTGCCGCCGGATGGCTTGACTGCCAAATATTGCGTCCCATATCAACCCCGATGGCGCCGGCTTGCAGGGCGTTATAGGTTAGTTCCAGCACGTCTCGGTAGGTGTCTAATTTGGGTCCGCCGGCGACAACAATCGGTACGGGGGTTTTGGCGACAACTTCTTCAAACCCTTCGCAATAATAGGTTTTCACAATATCGGCGCCGTATTCGGCAACGATGCGAGAAGCAAGCGCCAGATAGCGTTTTTCTTTTTTGTCTTTGAGTTTTTTGCCGACCGCCGTAACGCCCAATACGGGCAGGTTGTATGCCGAGGCTTCGTTGATGGTGCGCGCCAAATTCAGCAAACTTTGGTGTTGGTGTTCGGCACCGACATAAACCGAAACGGCTATTGCGGCGGCATTTAACTTTACGGCTTCGAGGGGGGTTAAAATGATGCCTTCATTATCTATATCTTCTTCCAGCACGGAATTTGCGCCCGATGCCCGCAGCACCATACCGACACCCAACTCGGGGGAAACATCGGTCACCAAAATGCCGGGGCTGAGCATCAGCGAATCAATGTGCGGCACCAGCGGGGCGATAGCCTTTTTAGGTTGTTCCATACCGTGGGTGGGTCCCATAAAATAACCGTGGTCAATTGCCAGCATCAGCACGCGGTCGTCGTTTTTTACAATTCGGCGCAGCCGGTTTTTTTTGCCCCAACTCATATGTTCAAACATAGTTCCTCCTTGAATATCGTGTGCACATACGTGATATAATGTAACAGATGTGCGGAAACTATAACATTATTTCCGTTTGGTGTCAAATGTTGATAGTGGGGTACTTTCGGGCTATTTTGGGCGAGGAATGTGGGGAAAAACGGTCGCTTTGCCGTTATTAAGGGCGGGTGCGTTTGAAATGGCGCTTGCGGCGCGGCAACTATTGACAAGCGGCACACAATAATTTATACTCATAATACCGTGCACGTATGTGCAGTATTCGCACGTGTAACCAATTTGCAAAAAAGTCTATTATTTGCCGGAGGTCTATATGACTGCCTTTGATGACCCGCGTATGCTTCAACTTGCCCAAGTCGCATCTTTATATTACGACCAGAATAAATCGCAGCAGGAAATTGCCGATGAGGTGGGCATTTCTCGTTCCGCAATTTCTCGATTGCTGACGGAGGCAAAAGAGCGAGGCATTGTGGAAATCGTGGTTCATTATCCGTGGCGTACCGTACCGGCGTTGGAAGCCGAACTGGCGCGGCAATTCGACCTGAAATCGGTTAGGGTTTTGGAGCGGGCGAACAAATCATATCAGGAAATGTTGCAGGGATTGGGCGTGTTAGCCGCGCAACATTTTACCTCTCTGTTGCACGATGGTGTCGTGGTTGGGATTTCGTGGGGGACGGCATTGTACCAAATGATAAAATCAATCCGCCGGATGAAACTGTCTGGAATAGAAGTTGTGCAGTTGATTGGCGCCACCGGCAACGAAAACAATCCTACGGACGGACCCATTTTGGCGCAACTGTTATCGCGTCAATTGGGCGGCACCAGCCGGTATTTGCACGCGCCATTGGTGGTAGACACGGAAGCCGCCCGCGAGGCGTTAATGCAAAATCGCAACATCAGAAAAACCATTGCGCGGATGGAAGCCATTGACATCGCTTTGGTGGGGATTGGAAGCACCAAATCGGAATTATATAGTTTGCTGCGGGCAGGATATGTAACGGAAGAAGAAGCCCAGCAAATTCGTATGCACGGCGCGGTGGGAGATGTTTGCGCCCAGCACTATAAACTCGACGGGCAGTGGCTGGATATTGACATCAACCGCCGTATATTGGGTATTTCTCTCGAAACGCTGCAAAACATTGATGTGGTTATCGGGGTGGCAGGCGGCTCGCAAAAAGGCGCCGCCATCCTCGGTGCATTAAGGGGGAAATACATCAACACCCTCATTACGGATGACCAAGCCGCCAAAAAAGTTCTGGCGCTGGCACAAAATTGAATGCATACCTTTACCGCTAAAAATTGGAAGATACCATTATAAACACAGCGAAACAACTTTCGCCGACCGAACATCGGGAATTGTTTCGCTGTGTTTGCAATGGCATCACCCCATTATCCACCGTTTGTTGCCGTTTGCACTGCCGGCA
>CAYPNZ010000031.1:0-2183 GCA_964411845.1 uncultured Anaerolineaceae bacterium | reverse complement strand
AGTTTGGGAAGAGGTCGCTTGTGAAACAAAATTAAGTTAGAGGCTGCTCACGAAAGTGAACAGCCTCCGGGGAAAAAGAGCAAACAAGATTTCTGATGTGTTTATTGGCACTAAACACACCAGATGCAAGTTGGGGCGCATTTGCGTTCCCTGCTTGCACCTTGTTTGTTCTTGGAAGAGTATACCTAAAAATGGGCGAGAAGACAACTCCGACGGTGAATATTGTCGGAAGAAAAGAGTTGCTCACCGTCCGCGAAGTTGCCGATTATCTGCGAGTGAGTCGGGTAACTGTTTGGCGATGGTGTCAACAAGGGTTCATCCCTGCCTTTCGGCTGGGTCGGGGTTGGCGTATTCGCAACGCCGATTTAATTGCGTTTGAGGAAACACTTGCCGCGGCATACATTGACCCGAAAGATTCCGATGCCATCTCTGAAATGTCAACGGAAGAGGGGCAGTGATGAAAGCATGGTACGTGTTGTACACAAAACCTCACGCCGAGCATCAAGTGTTCACCGCCCTCACCCGGAAGGATGTTAAGGTTTACTTGCCGGAAATCACTGTGGTTACATCGCGGCAAGTTAAAAAGAAGGTGCCCTTCTTCCCAAACTACTTGTTCGCTCAAATGGATCTGGATGTTTTTCCCGTATCGGCACTGCAACGGATACCGGGATTACGATACACGGTCACTTTCGATGGGCGACCGGCAACCGTCCCGCCGAAAATGATTTCGCTGATACGGTATAAACTTGATGAAATGAATAGGCACGGTGGATTGCCGTCGGTTCCATTCAACCCCGGTGATACGGTACGGGTTACCGAAGGTCCATTCGAAGGAATGGTGGGGATTTTTGAAGAAGTGATGCCGGCAAACCGCGTGCGGATATTGTTAACCATTTTGGGGAATATCAATCGCGCGCAAGTTGATGCCACCACCTTGGAAAAAGCCTCGCCGCCGGAATTGCCGCCGCAGCCGCAAAAACGCCCGCGGCGAACTCGCGGGCGGGGTCGCCGCATTAACCGATAACATTTGTAAAGTTGTTCGCCAAACGCCTCTGTTGTAGCCGCCGCTCCGGAGTGCATTCATATCCTGCCATCATTCGGGAAAAATATTTCCGGAAATGGCGGAGCCTGTCTGATGGTAGGATGCAGTTGAAAGGAGAAAGGAATGAACCGGTTGGACACGGGGGAAAAGAAACCGCGCGAGCTGAAAAAGGCGGTAATTTTAGCGGTGGATGATGACCCGAGTATCCGCGAATTATTGAAAATGTGTTTTGATATGCCGCAATACAATTTGCTGGTGGCGCAAGATGGCAATGAAGCCTTAACCATTTATCGGCAGCAATTTGCGGCAATTGACTTGGTTTTGCTGGATATAATGCTGCCGCAAATGGACGGCATTCAACTGTTTCGGGTGATGCGACAGGTTAATTCGCAGATAAAATGTCTGTTTGTCAGCGGTTCGCTGGGGTCGCTGGATGTGGAGATGTTACGGGCGGAAGGCGTGCTCGGTTTTATAGAAAAACCGTTTCAAATTGAAGTTTTGATGAACCGCGTGGCGAATACATTGATGCTCGATGCCATTCGCAACGAGCTGGATGCATTGGAGCAATGATATGCACGCTTGCCGAACAGTCACTCGCCGGATTGACGGTGTAACCGCCACCTTTGAAATTCGAGAAGGGCATTGTGCTCTGTTGCGCACCTTGAGCAACCGAACCGGCACAACCACCGCCGTCACCATCCCGCTGGACGACAACCAGACAACGCGGTACACCCTGCGCCCGTTCCAAAAACTGGTGGTCTATCCACCGGTGGGGGTGGCGGGGAAGATGCTGTTTTCTCCAAAAAGTAGCTTTTGATGATATTTTCCCTCTTTATTGAGAGTGTAGAACATTCTTTTTTATGGTAGAGTACTCTTTGAAATATATAAACCAATTAAAAAGTATTGGTATTTTTAGTCCGGACCAAGAAGGGCGACTCTCCTTACGAGTAAACTTTTCGTGGACATTTGTAGGAAATGTGGTTTATGCAGGGAGTCAGTGGGGAATTTTGACTGTTTTGGCTAAATTAGGCTCCCCAGAAATGGTTGGTGAATTTGCTTTAGGGCTTGCACTCACGGCGCCTATTATTATGTTTGCAAATTTGCAGTTGCGTGGGGTTCAAGCGACTGATAGCAAACAGGA
>CAYPNZ010000030.1:0-13003 GCA_964411845.1 uncultured Anaerolineaceae bacterium | reverse complement strand
GGCTTGACTGCTGAGAATGCGTCCGCCGTCAATTCGTTTCAGCCGATTTTCTTGCAGGGTTAAACCGGTCTGCACCAAATCGACGATGACATCTGCCGTGCCCATATTCGGGGCGGCTTCCAATGCGCCGTCGGCGTGCAGCGGGCGGAAGGGGATGTCATTTTCGGCGAGAAAAGCGGTGGTCATCCGCTCGAATTTGCTGACCACCCGCAGCGGGTTTTCGGCGGGCAGGGTGCGGGCATGCGCCGCCAGTTCGGCGATGGTGGTGACGTGTGTCCATCGTTCGGGCACGATGACTTCCAGCGTGCAGTGTCCGAAATCGAGCGCATCGTGAATGATGACGATTTGGTTTTGTGTGCCGCCATATTCGGCAACCATATCATAACCGGCAATACCGAATGCCACCGTGCCGTCTCGCACTTGGCGCACGATGTCGGCGGGGCGTTGAAACCATACCTCAACTTGCGGCAAGGCTTTAATTTCGGCAATATATTGACGGCTGTTGCGTTGGGTTACTTTCAGGTCGCAGGCGTTCAGTAATTCCAAACTATCTTGCTGCAACCTGCCTTTGCTGGGCAATCCCAGCCGAATTTTGGGGGACATCAACTTCGCTCCGGATGTAGATTGTATGCACAAAAAAGACCGGATTGCTCCGGTCGGTTAATGGGTACTTGGCATTTTTAATCGTCTTGGACGTATGATTTTACCGTGTTCATTAACCGATTCAAGTCCACGGGTTTGGTAAAATGTTCCGTCGCGCCGACTTCCATCGCGCGTTTACGGTGTTTGCCGCTTGCCCAAGCGGAAATGGCAATAATGGGCGTGTTTGCGGTGGCTTCGTTTTTGCGTATCAGTTCAATGGCTTCAAATCCGTCCATTCGAGGCATCCGCAAATCCATCAAAATAACATCGGGTAACCACGAAACGGCTTTTTCAACACCTTCTTTGCCGTCGGCGGCAGTTTCAACCTCGAATCCACCGAGTTCCAGCATTTGTGCCAAAATATCGCGTTGGGCAGGATGGTCTTCCACGTACAGGATTTTCGCCACGGGCGTGCGCTCCGGTTGATGAAATAACTATTAGTAATTTTATCATCAAATTGGTATGATGGCAATACTTCATCCGCGTGATGATTTGGGCGGCGGCGACACGGAAATTCGGTAATCTTGTCAGGCAAATTAAGGTGTGCTACACTATATCACTTTGAAGGCGATACCAATTTCCGGTCACACGAGGCTTTATATGAATGTGAAAAGATCATTTTTGTGGACACTTTTTCTGCTGATGGTGATTGCCGTTTTCCCCGTCACGGCGAGCATTGCCGCCCCGCCGAAACAGGGTGAGTTGGCAATTATCACCTCGCCCGCCGATAACGATGTGGTGCGCGGTGTGGTGAGCATTGTTGGCAGTGCGGTGCATCCCGCATTCGACCGGTATGAACTGGCGTATGCCGTCGAACCGGTGACATCCAACGAACAGTGGATTGGCATCGGCGAAGTGGGGCGCGAGCAGGTGGTTAACGGCGAATTGGCAAAATGGGATACCACCATCCTGCCCGACGGCAGTTACAGCCTGCGCTTGCGAGTGGTTCGCAATGACGGCAATTACAGCGAAATTGAAGTAAAACACGTGGTGGTTGCCAATGCCGTGCCCACCGAAACCCCCACTCCATCCGCCAGTCCCACGCCAACCGTAACGCCCACCCCCCTGCCGCCCACGCCGACCATCGTCATCGAATTGCCCACACCGGATGCCACCGCCACCCCGCGGGTGCTGACCGTCACCGAAACTTTGCCCACCCCCAAACCCACGGCAGAAGGCTTGCCCATCCCCAAAGTAAAACTGGATGCGTCGCCGCTGAAAAGTGCGTGCCTGCTCGGTGCAGGCGGCATGCTGGTTATCTTCCTTTTCTTCGGCTTCCTGTCTGCCATTCGATTGGTGGTGCTGGGGTTTGCCAAACGCACCGGACGCGGACGCCGTCGGCGGAACAGAAGGCGGTAAAACCGTGTATCGGCAAAAGGCAATGTGAAACTGAATTTGAAATGTTGGATTTGAGATTTTGAACTTGAAACCAAAAACTTGGAAATTCAACCGAAAACCGGATTCTCCCATTGAATGGCTGATTATCGGCTTGGGGAATCCCGGTAAAAAATACGCCCAAACCCGGCACAATGTCGGGTTTCATATTGTTGACCGACTGGCAGCGGCGGCGGGTTTTGTTTTTGACCGGCAAAAGCACCAAGCCATGCTGGCGCGCGGAAATCTGGACGGTGTGCCGGTGATGCTCGTTAAACCGATGACGTTTATGAACCTCAGCGGGCAATCGGTGGCGCCGCTGGTGCGATTTTACAAAATTCCGCCGGAACGAATTTTTGTTATTTTCGATGACCTCGATTTGCCCACCGCCCGCTTGCGCATTCGATTGAAAGGGGGCGCCGGGGGACACAAAGGGATGCGCAGCATCATTAACCTGCTCGGCACGCAAGATTTTCCGCGAATGCGAGTGGGTATCGGTCGCCCGGCGGGGCAAATGCCGGTTGAGGCGTATGTGCTGCAAGCCTTCTCGTCCGCGGAATGGGAAGAGATGCTCGTTACATACGCCCGCGCCGTGGATGCCGTCCGCACGGTGGTAACCGAGGGCATCGAAACGGCAATGAATAAATTTAATAGCATCAACGCAATTTAGCGGTTGGCTGACTGCCGACCGCTGACCGCCGATGGCTTTTCTATGGTAAATCTTTCCGTTTTGCTGCGGCTTTTTAACCAAATACCCGCCCTGCGCACCCTGAGCGACACGCTGGCAACCGGCACACCCGTGACCCAACCCCTGCAAGTGCCGGTGGCGGCGCGTTTGCCGCTGGTGGCAATGCTCCACCGGCAGTTGCAAGCGCCGGTGTTGCTCATCACCGGGCGCGCCGACCGCGCCCGCATCCTCGCCGACCAACTCCGCTTTTGGGTGGACAACCCGGCGCAGGTGTACCGTTTCCCCGACCCCGGCGTGCTGCCCTACGAGCACATCCCCTGGAACCGCGATACCATCGCCCGCCGGATGGCAACGCTTGCCGCACTGACCACCGCTGCTCCCGCCGCGCCGCCGCTGGTGGTTACCGGCGCCCGCGCGCTGATGCAAAAAACCCTGCCCCCCGCGTGGCTCACCGCTTCGCTGCGCACATACCGCGTCGGTCAGCAAATTGATATGGCGGCAACCCTGCGCGATTGGCTCGATTTGGGGTATGAAAATCGGGATGTGGTGGAAGAACCGGGAGAATTTAGCCGGCGCGGCGGCATTATGGACATCTTCCCCCCCGACAGCCCGTATCCCGTCCGCATTGATTTGTTCGGCGACGAAATTGACTCCATCCGCACCTTTAACCCCGTTTCGCAGCGGTCGGAACAGCGGCTTGCCGAAATTACCGTCACCCCCGCCATCGAAGCCCTGCCCCGTCACGCCGAAAAAGCCGCCGCCACACTGGAAAAACTCGACCGGCGCAACTTGCAGCCGGTTGCCGCCAACGATTTTCAGGAACTGCACACCATGTTAACGGCGGGAACCGGCTTTCGCGGTATTGAAAATTTGCTGCCGCTGATGTGCGCCGACCCGGCAACCATCCTCGATTTTCTGCCCGCCGACGGATTGGTCATCATTGAAAATCCCGCCGAACTGACAACGGTTATAGACGATTTGCAGGCGCAGGCGGAAAATCTGAAAGCCGATATGGTCAGCCGTTATACCCTGCCGCCCGATATGCCCGCGCCGTATTTTGACCGGCAATTTTTAACCGGCGCGCTGAAAACCCGCACCCCGCTGACACTCGGTTTTGACGATTGGACAGACCGCACCGACCTGCCACCCGCCGCCGATATTTCGCTGGCGGGCGTTTTCGGCGCGCCGCCGGTATTCGGCGGGCAAATAAAGCCCGCCATTGCAGAACTGGTGCGCCGTAAAAACGCGGGCGAGCGTGTGGTTGTCACCAGCCGTCAAGCGGCGCGGTTGAGCGATTTTCTGGCGGGCGAAAATATCGTCGCCCCGCCGGTGGATGCGCCGGATGTGCCCCCGCCGCCGGGCAGCATCACCGTTTTCAACCGGTCGGTGCTGGAAGGTTGGCTGCTGCGTCCCCGCGAAGGGGCGGCGCCGGTGCTCTCTTTTTTCACCGATGCGGAAATTTTTGGCGACCGCAAACCGCAGCCGCGCCGCCGACCGCGCCGTCCCAAAGGCATCGCCCCCGAAACGTTTTTTGCCGATGTGCGCCCGGCGATTATGTGGTGCACATCGAACACGGCATCGGTGTGTTCCGCGGGCTGGTCAAACTCGATTTTGACGGCATCGAGCGCGAATATCTGCAAGTGGAATACAGCCAAAACGACACCCTGTATGTGCCCATCCACCAATCCGACCGCCTGTCGCGGTATGTCGGGGTGGATGATGCCCCGCCGAAAATTAACCGGTTGGGCACGGCAGATTGGGCGCGGGTGAAAAAACGCGCCCGTGCCGCCGTCGCCGAAATTGCCGACGAGTTGCTGCGCATTTATGCCGCGCGAAAAGTTGTGCCGGGACGGGCGTTCAGCCCCGATACCGAATGGCAGCGCGAATTGGAAGCCAGTTTTCCGTATGTGGAAACGGAAGACCAACTGCGCGCGCTGGCAGACGTAAAAGCCGATATGGAAAAACCGCGCCCGATGGACCGGCTTATCTGCGGCGATGTGGGGTACGGCAAAACGGAAGTTGCTCTGCGCGCGGCATTCAAAGCGGTGATGGACGGGGCGCAAGTGGCAATTTTGGTGCCGACCACCGTGCTGGCGCAGCAGCATTTTGCCACCTTCCGCAGTCGGTTGGCGGCGTATCCCGTTACCGTGGAAATGCTATCGCGCTTCCGCACCCGCCGCGAAACGGATGAAATTCTGCGCGGACTGGCATCGGGCAAAGTGGATATTGTCATCGGCACGCATCGGTTGCTGCAAAAGGATGTGGTTTTCAAAAATTTGGGGCTGTTGGTGGTGGATGAAGAACAGCGCTTCGGCGTGGCGCACAAAGAGCGGCTGAAAGAAATGCGCGTCAATGTGGATACCCTGACGCTGACCGCCACCCCCATCCCGCGCACCCTGCATATGTCGCTGACCGGCGTGCGCGATATGAGTGTAATTGAAACCCCGCCGGAAGAACGGCTGCCCATCAAAACCACCGTTACCACCGCCGATGACGACCTCATCCGCACCGCCATTCTGCGCGAAATTGACCGCGGCGGGCAGGTATATTTTGTCCACAATCGAGTGATGGGTATTGAAGCAATGGCGCAGCGCATTCGCAAACTGGTGCCGGAAGCGCGGGTGGTCATCGGGCACGGGCAAATGTCGGAGCGGAAACTGGAAAAAGTGATGCTTGATTTTGCCGCGGGGGAATATGATGTGCTGGTCAGCACCACCATCATCGAAAGCGGGTTGGATATTCCCAACGTCAATACCATCATCATCAACCGCGCCGACCGTTTCGGACTGGCGCAATTGTATCAACTGCGCGGACGGGTGGGGCGCGCCGCCGTGCAAAGTTACGCCTATCTGCTGGTTCCCAAAAATTACAAATTGCCGGAAGTGGCGCGCAAACGGCTGGAAGCCATTCAAGAAGCCAGCGAACTCGGCGCCGGGTTTAAAATTGCCATGCGCGATTTGGAAATTCGCGGCGCGGGCGATTTGCTCGGCGCGAAACAGCACGGGCACATCGCGGCGGTCGGTTTCGATTTGTACACCCGGCTGCTGGCGCAGGCGGTGCAGGCATTGCAGGGCGACGCACACGAAGGCATTACCGAGCGGTTCGATGCGGCGTATTTGATGCCGCTGGAAGAAGATATTCAAATTAACCTGCCGTTGCCGGTGTACCTGCCGGAAGATTATCTGCCGGAAGAACATTTGCGGCTGAAACTCTATCGCCGAATGGGCAATTTGAATACCCCGGCGGAAGTTGATGCGATGGGGCAGGAATTGGAAGACCGTTTCGGGCAGTTGCCGGAACCGGTGTTAAATTTGCTGTATCAGATTCGATTGAAAATTTTAAGCCGGGCGGCGGGGGTAAAATCCATTTCCACCGAAGGGGGCAACGTGGTTATTCGCGCCGACACGCTGGAAGATGTTGACCGTCAAATTTTGGGCAAGCGGCTCGGCGCGGTGGCGCGGGTGGAACGGCGACAAATTGTTATGCCCATTTACGGCGAACCGGAACAGTGGCAAGCCGCATTGGAAAATGTGCTGGTGCAACTGGGTCGGGCGGTCAATAACCCCGGATAGCAAAAACCCCGACGGATGTCCGTCGGGGTTTTTTGTTGGAGCGGTGTTATGGTCCCGGGAAAACAATGGTGGGGAAAACGATGGTGGGCAGCGGCGGCGGGGTGGGGGTAGGTGTATCGATAGGTATGGGGAAAAGAGTGGGGATGATGAGGGTTGGCAGCAGTACAAGCGGTGCCACATTAACCGTCACTTGGGCGGTGGCTTCGCCGGCGCTGTTGTGTGCAATGAGCATATAGGTGGTGGTGACGGTCGGGGTGAAGGTCATCGTTGCCGGGGCAACAACCGGTTGCTCGTCCACATAACCGTCGGTTTGGGTAATTTTCAGATGCACCCAGTCCGCGCCGTCCAAATCCCATTGCAGGGTAATGGGGGTGCCCCATGAGACATCGCTGTCACTGCTGGTGAAATAGTGGATGCTGGGCAGTGGCTGTGGCGCAGGGGTGTTGGTCGGCGGCACGGGGGTATCGGTGGGCGGCACGGGCGTATTGGTGGGCGGTACAGGCGTGTTGGTGGGGGGAACCGGGGTGTTGGTGGGTGCTGCCGGCGCCGGGGTATCGGTGGGCGGCACGGAGGTGTTGGTGGGTGCTGCCGGTACGGGCGTGTCGGTGGGCAGGGTGTCATTCGAGCCGCCGGCGGGGGTGTTGGTCGGTGCGGCAGGGGGTTCGGTGGCGGTGGCGACATTCGCTGCGGCTGCGGTTTTCACCGTAACGAAAACTTGTGCCGGGTCGCTGGCGGTGTCATCCACATTGAATGCGGTGGCTTGAATGACGTGACTGCCGGCGGTTTCCGGTGCCCACGTTTGCGAGCCGTTGAAGGCGGTGGTATCGGCTGCGGCGGCAAGGGTGGCAAACGGTTTGCCGTCCACGGTAATTTCCACCCGGCTGATGCCTTTGGTGTCAATGGCGGCAACTTGCATCGTTACGGTTTCGCCCACGGGTACATTTTCCGTGGCAGAAAGGGTGAGGGTGACGACCGGTTTGGTTTGTTCTTTGGAACTGTCAACCAGTTGGCACGCCGAGGTGAGTGTCACCAGCAGCATACCCATGACAATGGCTACCATCCGAAAGTATCGCTGTTTCATTTTATCCTCCTTGATTTACAATCCTCTTTTCAAACTTTTGATAATATTATACTCGGCGGTGTGCAAATTGTCAGCCAAATGGATTACAGTTGGGGTGTGAGATATGTTACACTCAGGGTGAGTTTTTCCCGCCGATTTGACCCTGCCGAAGACTCAAAACCCGCTGCGGTGAGCAGCGGGTTTTCGGCGAAACATTTATTTGCGGTGTGGCGCAGATGGCAAACTCGGCAATGAAGACGGATCCAGCCGCGGCGCATCGGGTATTTTGGGGATGGATACGCCGTTCAGTTCCGGCAAATTTTGCAGCGAACCGAGGGTTGTGTTCAGTTGCGCAACGGTTGCCTGTGCTTGCGAAATGTCGCCGTGAGCCAATCGCAAAGTGATGTCGTTTACGGTATCGGACAGGTTTTGCAATTGTTGGATGTTGGTGGCTTCCAAACTGGCGGCGGCGTTTGCCCCTTGCTGCGCCAGCGCGTTCAGTTCATCTGCGGTGATGTGCGCATCAGCCATAACCGACTGTCCCAATTGGGCGTACTGCACCACCGATTGCAGTGCGGCGGCGGGGTCGGCGGTGACGTTGTCGGGTTGAATGGCTGCCAGCGCCTCGATGCGAGCATCTTGCGCAGATTGATAGGTGGCGTACCACGTTTCGGCTGCGGCTTGGGCATTAGCGATGCTGTCGGAAATTTGTTGGGTGGCGGCATCAACTTGTGCCAGCACATCTTCACTTATTGCCAGCCCTTGCGCCATCATATCGGCAACTTCGGTCATCGTGTCGTTTAATTGTTGGACGGCATCCGTTAAGGCTTCTATATCACTTTCCATTTGATTCAATTCGTCAATGGTGTCGTATGCCAAATCGCCGTAGACATCGCTATACAATTGCATCAATTCTTCCGCGTAAGCGATAGCCGCTTCCGTGTCGGCGTAATAGGTGTTTGTGATTTGGATTTCTTCCGGGGTGACGGTGCTGTCGGCAGTGGATGTGTCCACCGCTTCGGAATAGGTTGCCGATGCGGTGTATGCGGCGGCGACGGCATCATCAATCAGTGCGGCGAGTTCATCTTCGGTCATAGTGGCGACCGTGTCTTCGCTGACGGCTGTGGGCGCAGCGGCGGGCGCGGGTGTGGCGGTGACCACCACCGGCGTGGCGGTTGCCGTTGGCGCGGCGAGCGCGTTGGCTGTGGCAGTGGCGTTGACCGCCGCATCAATTTGCGCTTGCATGGCAGATTGCGCATTGGCAGTTGCGGCGACGGCGGCATCAATGGTGGCTTGCGTGTTCACCGGCGGTTGGGTTGGCGCGGCAGTTTGTCGGCACGCTGCCAGCGAGATGACCAATATTAGCGCGAACAGGATAAAAAAGTGCTTTTTCATTTTTCATTACCTCCATCATTGTTGTTAATAATTTTCGGCATAAAACTGATTTTCTTTAATTTTATCGCCGATTTTTCAATGATGCAGTGTAATGAATTACGATTTTTGTGTGAAATGTGTCACAGCGCGAAAGACAACACTCAACCGCCCGCACGTTTCAGCACGCGGAAGGTAACCCACGTTGCCAGCACCGTCCAGCCGATGACCACTGCCGCGCCGAGCAATTGGGCATTCAACTGTGCGGGAAAATTTAGCGCAATATTGCCCGTCACGCCGTTCCAGCCGCTGCCCGTCGAGCCGTCGGCAACCAGTCCCACCGCTAGCCAGCCGAGTGTTCCCATTGCGCCGAGCATCGCCCCGGCGGCGGTAACGTCTGCCAGCCCCAGCCGCCGGTCAACAAAATAAACCAGCGGCGGCAGTAACGCCCCGGCAATCGCGCCGAGCAGCACCGCCTGCCACGGCAGCATCAACGCCGCCCCGGCAGCGGTTGTTGCCAACCCGGCAATTGCACCGCGAGCGGTCATCTGCACATCTATGCGGGTGGTGGTAAATTGACTGTACAGCCCGGCAACAACCAATCCCGCAAACGCGCCCAAAAACCCGTTCAGCGCGGCGCGGGGAATTGCCAAATCGGTGGCGGTGGGAATGTGCTGTCCGTTGGCGGCAAATGCCCAACTCCACAGCACCAGCCCCAACCCCAGCAAACTGAGCACGGGCAAATATGCGGCGGGCATCGGTGTTTCGGGGAAAGGGTCGGTGTTTTCGGCGGGGACGGATTCGGCTTCCGGCGGCGATTCGGTTTCGGCGGGCGGGGCGGGTTTGGTAACCCACAGCGCCGTCAGGGTTATTGCCCCGGCGATGACCAGCGGGGTGGCGATACCGGCATCCACAAAACCGTGTCCCAATTGCAGGTTGATGCCCAAATTTGCCAGCCAGCCGCCGCTCCAAACCCAGTTTCCCGCCAACGGATAGATGACGGTTCCGCCAATGATGCCGAAAATTGCCAACTGCCACCATCGCACGCGCCGGAAGAGCGCCAGCACCGGCGGAATGATGACCACACCCAGCAGCGCCGCGTGCCGCAGAAACAAATCGTACACGCCGGGGGTGGCGGCAGCACCCAGCAGCAGCCATCCCCGCAGCCCGACAAATCCCCAGTTCGGTCCGAAAGCGGGCGAAAGGGGTGACCAATTCCAATACAGTTCCGCAAAATCGGGATGCGGATTGCTGACGGCAACGCCGCCGAATTCCAGCGCAAAACCGGCGAAAAAATACGCCAGCACCGCCAGCCCCCATACTGTCAGCGCGGTGATTGCCGCTTGTGGCGCGTCGGTTTCGGCATTGGGCAGCGCGCTGAGCGAAAGCAGAAGCAATCCCAGCGGCAATAGCAGCAAAAATCCGGCGGTGCTGGTTGCCTGTGCCAGCGGCGGGGTTATATCGCCGGATTGTGCCGCCACGGGTATGGCTGCCACTGCCGGCAGCATTATCGCAAAAATAAGTAATTTGGAAATGTGTTTCAGCATACGGATACCTTTTGGGAAGGATGCAATTATATTGAGCAGTATAACGCATTCGGCGTAGTTTTAAAAGTTTGCTTGGGGCGCGCCTTATGCTACAATAGCAAATGAAAACCGAAACAAACCTTTAAAAACTATTGGAGGTAACTCTGGACTCAAAAACAACGGCAAAAATGATTGTGGATGCCGCCGCGGAAAAGAAAGCGGCAAACATTTTGATGCTTGATGTGCACGATTTGACCACATTGGCAGATTATTTTGTTATTTGCGAAGGGGCGTCGGAGCGGCAGTTGAATGCCATTACCGAAAACGTGCTCGAAGCGTTGAAAGAAGCGGGCGAGCGTCCGTATCACCGCGAGGGCACGCCGGCATCCGGTTGGATTTTGCTCGATTACGGGTACGTGCTGGTGCATATTTTCTCGCCGGAGCGTCGGGCATACTACCAACTCGAATCGCTGTGGCAAGCAGCGCCCACCGTGATGAAAATGATATAACTCACTTTGCACACATCAAAATTTGGTAAAGTTTGACGGGTTAAACCGGTGTTTTTACCCCCATCCCCCCCTCCCGCCGGAAGGGGGATGGGGGGAATCCCAAAATTCGGGATTTTCACCAACCACACCATAATTTTGATTTTGTCAAAGTCTCGGTTGCGTGAAGTGAGTGATATAATTGAATGCAGGGCGCAAGTTGTATTTGCGCCCGTTATTTTTGCACCAATTCGATTTCAAAAATTTTGGGCCACAATTTGCCCGTCACAAACAGCCGGTTGCTTTCGGCATCGAAGGCAATGCCGTTCAGCACATCTACCGGTTGCGCCAAATCTTCGGGCGAAAGCAGCCCGCTCAGGTCAATCCACGCCGTAACCCGCCCGCTGTCGGGGTCAATGCGGGCGATGCGGTTTGTTTGCCATACATTGGCATACACCGCCCCGTCAATATATTCCAATTCATTCAGGCGCACAATCGGGGTATCTCCGTCCCGAACTTCCACGCGCCCGATTTCTTCCAGTGTCTCCGGATTCCAAAAATATAAATTTGCCGTGCCGTCGCTCATAATGAGCCGCGTGCCATCGTGGGTGATGCCCCAGCCTTCGGTGGGGTAGTTGAATTCGCGTTTCAGTTTGAAAGTGTTTTTATCGTACACAAACCCCCGGCGAGATTTCCACGTCAGTTGGATGATTTCATCGCCCCAAATGGTAATCCCCTCGCCGAAAAAGGTGGGCGGTAAATTTTGCTGTTGGATGACCGCCCCCGTTTCCGGCGTTACCTTCCGCAGCGACGACCGCCCGTACAGCCCCGTGCCTTCATAAAAAATACCATCCTGAAAAACCAGCCCCTGGGTGAACGCGCCGCGGTCGTGCGGCAGTACATTTTTCACCCGATAGCCGAATTGCTCCACCGGCGCGGGGGTAGCGGTATCGGCGGGCGGTTGCGCGGTAGCGGTGGCGGTTGGCGGTGGCAGGGTGGGGGTCGGTACGGGGGCAAACTGCTGTTTTGCCAGCAGGATGATACCTGCCAGCACGAATACCGCCCCCCCGATGAGTGCCCAGCGCGACCACGCGGGCGTTTTCTTTTTTACGACTCTGCGTCGGCGTGCCATTGATTGCTCCTGAAACGTGGTATGCGGAAATGGTAACGGGTTATGGGCAATCGGGCAAATTTTGCGCGGGCAAACTTAAACGGCGGTCAACTATTTCAGGGCAGAGACGATGGCATTGGTGTTATATTTTATGTAACCGATGTATGTTTCTGCGCCGCTCCCTTTTTCGCCCAGCGAACCGGTGTACAGCCGTACCAGCCGTGCGCCGGTATCTTCGGCGATGCGGGCGGAAACGGTGGGGTTTACCGTGGCGCCGATGAAAATGGCTTTGATGCCGTATCGGTTGATGGTGTTTTGCAGTGCCGCCAAATCTTGCGCCGACGGTTCGGCGGCGGTGCTGAAACCGGGTATTACCGTGCCGATTTGTTCCAAACCGTACCGCTTCGCGTAATAACCGAAGGCGGTGTGTCCCGTCACCAATTTTCGGTAGGCGGGGGGGATAGTTTCAATTTGGGCTTGCACCCATTCATCCAGCGCGGTCAGGTCGGCGGTGTATTTTTTTGCATTTTCGGCGAAAATTTCCGCGTGGGCGGGGTCGGCGGCGGCGAGCGCTTGTTCGATATTCCGCACAAAAATGATGGCATTTGCCGGCGATGTCCACGTGTGCGGGTCAACCCGCCCCGCTTCTGCCGGTTGCGTTTGCCCGTCTTCCACCACTGTTGCCAGCGTCAACGGTTCAACTCCCTGCGACACTTCGATGATGGTGGCTTGGGTGGCGGCATTTTCCACCATATCGCCCAAAAATTGCTCCAACCCGAAGCCGTTCACAAAAATGATGTCGGCTTTGGCAACTTTGGTGATGTCTTGCGGGGTGGGCGAAAAACTGTGCGGGTCGGCGCCAACGGGCAGCAGGACGGTCAGGTTGATGGCATCGCCGCCGACGTTTTGCACAATATCGCCGATGATGGTGGTGGTGGCAACCACGTTTAATTTGCCGGATGTTGTCTGCGCGGGCGAGGCGCTGCACGCCGCCAGCAAAAATACAATTGTGAGTAAAAGTAGTTTTTTCATTTTCCCTCCGGGAATGATGCGTGAGGTGTAAAACGTATTGCGTAAAACGTGAGGCGCAATTTGACAAAGAACCGGAGAGAATTTAGTCTTTCACGTTTCACGTTTCACGTTTCACGTTTCACGTTTCACGTTTCACGTTTCA
>CAYPNZ010000029.1:0-13137 GCA_964411845.1 uncultured Anaerolineaceae bacterium | reverse complement strand
CTCTGTGAAATCTCTGTGAATCTCTGTGTTCCGGTCAATATTCTGAATAGTTACTAAAAAAGTAGACTTTTTGCAAAAGTCTGTCATTCCGGAATTTCCCGCAGGGAAATATCCGGAATCTATTCCTGCTTCACAGGGGAAACGGAATCAAAAACGCTCGGTCAACACGACCGAGCGTTTGTTTTTTTAAACAAAAATTTAAAACGGAACAACCTTTCCCAGCGCAATTAACCCGAAACAGCCCACGATTACCACCAAAAAGAAAACCATTATTGCCAATACAAGCATTTGTTGCCGGGTCATTTTACACTCCTTTACTTCACCGTTACGACACTTTTAGTTTAACATAAAAACGCCGTTTGTCAAGCGTTTAGCGTTCCACCGAATATCCCAGCCGCCGCAACTCCGATTTTTTCTTGCGCCATTTGGGCAGCACCGATACCCGCAACTCCAAATATACGGGCGCGTCAACCAATTCTTCAATTTGGGGGCGTGCCAACTGTCCGATTTTTTTGAGCGTTTTGCCCCCCTGCCCAATGACAATACCTTTTTGCGAGTCGCGTTCCACAAAAAGTTTGGCGGAAATATACACCATCCCGTTAGGGCGTTCTTTAAATTCCTCTACCAAAACCGCCAGCGCGTGCGGAACTTCTTGCCGCAAGGTTTGCAGTGCCGCTTCGCGGATCATCTCTCCGGCGATGAAGCGTGTTTGCTGGTCGGTCACTTGGTCGGCGGGGAAAAAACGCGGACCCGGCGGCAAATGGGCGATGATGGTTTCCAGCAGGTCGTCGCGGTGGGTTCCCGCAATTGCCGAAAATGCCAGCGCCGTATCGGGCTTAAAAAGCACGGTGAACAATGCCAGCCGCGGTTCGATGTCATCGGCGGGCAGCAGGTCAATTTTATTCATCCCCAAAATAACCGGCGGGCGTTCTTTTTGCGCTTTGATGATGTCCGCCACCAGCGAATCGGCGCGGGTGGGCGGTTCCGAACCGTCTACCAGCCACAAAATCACATCCGCATCGGGAATGGTTTTGCGCGCCACTTCCACCATATATTCGCCGAATTTATGGTGCGGCTCGTGGATGCCCGGCGTGTCGAGAAATACAATTTGCGCCCGGTCGAGCGTTAAAATGCCGAGCAGTTGATTGCGGGTAGTTTGCGGTTTCGGGCTGGTGATGGCAATTTTTTGCCCCAAAAAGGCGTTCATCAGCGTGCTTTTGCCCACATTCGGTCGCCCGATGACCGCCACATATCCGCTGCGATGGTCGGCGGGCAGGTCGTCGTCAAACAGCAGGGTGTCGTCAATATCAATAGCGGGTTCCGATTCTGCGGGCATGGCATCCCAATCGAAATTATCTTTTTCCACGGTATGGCTCCGTTATTCTGCGGCTAAACTGAACGGGTTAAAATTGGTGTTGCGGTCATAATAATCTTCATGCTCCGCCGATTTCAGAAAGTTGACGATGGCATAGGTAACCGGCGTGAAC
Source organism: uncultured Anaerolineaceae bacterium (assembly GCA_964411845.1). Classification (GTDB taxonomy): domain Bacteria; phylum Chloroflexota; class Anaerolineae; order 4572-78; family 4572-78; genus JANTHQ01. The sequence goes on along the minus strand of CAYPNZ010000029.1, from coordinate 11,650 downwards.
AGCACTTCGATGGAAACTTTGAAAATGTAATTGGCAACAATCAGGCTGACGGCAATTTCCGGCGGAAATACGCCGAACAGGGTGGCAACCGTGATGAAAATAACGGTATCCACGCCTTCGCCAACGAGTGTACTGCCGATGGTGCGCATCCACAAAAAGCGTCCTTCGGTGAGCACTTTCATTTTTGCCAAAATGACCGAGTTGGAAAACTCGCCGGCAAAATAGGCGCTGAGGCTCGCCAAAACAATGCCGCCCGATGCCACGCCGCCGAGAATGGCATCATACGCGGATTGCCCGGCATATTGCTGCCATGCGGCTTCGCCGGGCATTTTGCCGATAGCCCAAAACGTGCCGGCCATGAGCAGCGCCGCCCCAAACCCCGCCCAAATGATGCGCCGAGAGCGTTTGTACCCGTACACTTCGGTTAAAATATCGCCAAAAATGTAACTGACGGGGAAAAGAAGCGTGCCGCCATCGAACGCCAGCGGCAGCCCGAAGATGCTGACGCCCCAATCTACAATTTTGGCGGCAGAGGCAACATTGCTGATGAGCAGTACCGCCACAAAGGTGGCGGCAACGAAATCATAATAGCGATAGCGGTTGTAACTGCGGTTGGTCATAATTGTGCTTCTCCATTCAAAAAAACGTAAAACGCAGCGCGATTATAGGCGACTCCGGGCTATCGCGCAATACGTTTTACGTTTTTTGAACGACGGTCAAAGCGGCAATCAATCCGCTTTCGGGGCGACGGCTTTTACTTCATCGGACACCTGTGTTTCAAAGGCTTTGAAATTTTCGTTGAACATTGATGCCAGTTTTTTCGCTTGTTTGTCGTATGCTTTTTTGTCTTTCCATGTGTTGCGCGGGTTAAGCACTTCGGCGGGCACGTTGGGGCAGGATGTGGGAATGTTCAAGCCGAAAATCGGGTCGGCTTTGGTGGGCACATCGTCGAGTTGCCCGTTGAGCGCCGCTTCGACCATAGCGCGGGTGTAGGCAATTTTCATGCGGTGTCCCACGCCGTAGGGTCCGCCGGTCCAGCCGGTGTTCACCAGCCATACATTCACGTTGTGTTCGTCAATTTTTTCGCCCAGCAGTTTGGCATATTCGCCCGGCGGCAGCGGCAAAAACGGCGCGCCGAAACACGCGCTGAAAGTGGCTTGCGGTTCGGTAATGCCTTTTTCCGTGCCGGCAACTTTAGCGGTGTACCCCGAAAGGAAGTGGTACATTGCCTGCTCGCGGGTGAGTTTGGAAATGGGCGGTAACACGCCGAAAGCGTCGGCGGTGAGAAAGATGACGTTTTTGGGATGACCGCCCATACCGGCGGGGTCGGCGTTGGAAATGTGGGTGATGGGGTATGCGCCGCGGGTATTTTCGGTGAGCGAATCGTCATCCAAATCAATGTGGCGGTCAATGGTGTTGACCATCACATTTTCCAGCACCGTGCCGAAGCGGCGGGTAGTGCTGTAAATTTCCGGTTCGGCTTCCGGCGACAGGCGAATCATCTTCGCGTAACATCCGCCTTCAAAATTGAAAACGCCTTTGTCGCTCCATCCGTGCTCGTCATCGCCAATGAGCGTGCGGTGCGGGTCGGCGGAAAGGGTGGTTTTGCCGGTGCCGCTCAATCCGAAAAAGAGCGCGACATCGTTTTTGTCTTTGCCGTAATTTGCCGAACAGTGCATCGGCAGCACATTTTGGAACGGCAGCAGGTAGTTCATTACGGTGAATGCCGATTTTTTAATTTCGCCGGCATAACTGGTGCCACCGATGAGGATGAGTTTCTTTTTGAAGTTTACCAGAATGAAGGCTTCGGAATTTGTGCCGTCAATGTCTCGGTTGGCGTGGAATTGCGGGGCGTCAATAATGGTAAATTCCGGCACATAATTGGCGAGTTCGTCGGCGGTGGGGGTGATGAACATATTTCGCACAAACAGGCTGTGCCAGGCATATTGGGTGATGATGCGGATGGGCAAGCGGTAATCGGGGTCTGCGCCGATGAACACATCTTGCACGTAAACATCTTTCAATTGCAAAAAGGCGGCTAAGCGGCGGTGCAGTTCGTCAAATTTTGCCGGGGGGAAGGGGCGGTTAACATCACCCCACCAAATGTGGGTTTCGGAAGACGGTTCTTTTACCAAAAATTTGTCGTTGGGTGAGCGACCGGTGTGGTGTCCGGTGCGAACCACGATGGGACCCAAGTGCGATAGAATCCCTTCGCGGCGGCGGATAATTTCTTCATACAATGTCGCCGTGGGCAGGTTCCAATACACATCATTTACATTGATGATGCCATGGGCTTCCAATCCGATGGGGCTGTGCCGTTCGCCAAAATGCTCTCTCATAAATTTCTCCTTTCGAGGGGAATGATTCAACAATTGCACATTTCGCGATTGAACGGGGTTCAACCGCCAGATATGCCATCATTCAATCCGGGCGAATCGTTCTTCCAGCGTTTCCAGCACAATTGCCGCTTCGACCAGTTTGTCGAGCGGGTTTTGCGGTCCGCGAAAATAGCGATAGTCGCAGGGCATAATGTCGAGCGTGTCAACCAGCCGGCGGTAATTTTGGACGACGGTTTGCGGATTGACCACATACCACAGCGCAATTTCTTCCAAACCGGCATCGTGAATATTTACTTTGCGAATGGTATAATCGAGTGCGGCTGCCCATTCGGCGGCGGCAACTTTGGTGTTCAGGTTTGGTAGCGGTTGGCGACCGCACGACACTTGAAAATCAACCCACATTTGCAGAGCCGCACCAACCACCAGCAGCGGCGCGTGGTGTTCCGGCATTACGGTGGTGATGGTTTGTTCCACCAAATCCAGCCCGCTGCTGAAAATCGCTTCAAAGCGCTCTGCCAGCGAGTGGTCGGGTTCCAAAAAGATAAAATTACCCAGCGCGCGCCGCATCGATTCATAATCGCCGATACGGATGTATGCTTGTGCCAAATGCAAATAATAATCGGCATGCGTGTCATCCAAAGCGATGGCGCCGTTAAAGGCTTCGATGGCTTCTTCTACTTCCCACGCTTGCAGGTGGGTTAACCCTATTTCGCACAGGTGCGCTGCGCGTGTTTTGGCAATCGAGGTGTCGGTGGACATAAGGTTGTACAAAAAATCTCATAGCCAAGAGCAAAGGCGATGTGTCTTTGTTTCTTTGGTATGAGATTTATGCGGAAATGAAAATACCGTTGATTAAAAAACTATATATCGGCGGAAGCGGGCACGCTATCCAAAACCGGTGCATCGGTGTTGGCGGCGGGAATCATGTGCTCTTCTTCCAGCAAACGGGTCAATGCCGCGGCAGAAACTTCCAGCATCGACTCATCCGGTTCGCGGGTGGTTAATTTTTGCAACCACAGACCGGGCGCAATCAACATTTTCATAATGGGATTTGACATGTGTGCCGCACTGAATTTCAAAAATTCATAAGCGATACCGGCAATCACCGGAATGAGTAACACCCGTGAGATGATGCGAATCCACAAGGCGGGGGTTCCCAGCAACACAAACACGAAAATGGAAATAACCATCACAATCAGCAGGAATGCTGTGCCGCAGCGCGGGTGCACAATGGTTTCTTTTGCCATTTCTGCCGGTACCAGCGGCACACCGTGTTCGTATGAATTGATGGCTTTGTGTTCCGCTCCGTGGTAGCCAAACACGCGCCGAATGTCGGGCATAAAACCGATGAGCCACACATACCCGATGAACATCGCCAACCGGATAACACCTTCCAGCACGTTGCTCATAATGCCTTCGCCCATAAACTGCTCTGCCCAGCCGATGATGAGCAGCGGTACCACAAAAAATATGCCCACTGCCATCAACAGCGAAATTGCCACCGTGCCCCATGCCACGGGTCCTTTGAACGCCACATCTTCTTCGCCCATTGCCACGTCGGCAGAGAACATCAATGCCCGCATACCCAGCCCCAGTGCATCCCACAGCAGGGTTATGCCGCGCAAAAACGGTACTTTGTTGATGAAACTGCTGTAAATGCGGGGGTCAAGGGGTTCGCTGTGAATGTGAATACCGCCGTCCGGTTGTCGCACGGCGACGGTCATCCGTTTCGAGCCGCGCATCATCACCCCTTCGATGACAGCTTGCCCGCCGTAATTAAATGGTTTTGCCATAAAATGCCTCAATTTCTGAAAAATATACTCTAAAAATTTTACACCGAAGGGGGGTGTGTGTCAAAGTGACCGGCGGTGCAATTGGTAACAAAGCCGACAGAAGACCCGAACCTTAAAATCTATCCAATTTCTCATAAACTTCTAACTTTTTCTTGACAATTCGCGAGGCTTCTATATAATTAAAGTATCTTCACTGACACCAACGTACCCAACACCGGTTGGTCTTTAATATCGGCACAAAAGCCTTGAGTGGGAGACCGCATGCAGGATGCACTCGCGCCACGCATCTCATTGAACAGCACACTCCGATTGCATCCCCTTTCGCGGCAGGTGGAAAACGGGGTCGCAATTGTCGGGCGAAACGGGCAATTTTTAGAATTGCCGCCGGAAGGGTTACAGTTTTTAGACTGGCTCAATGAAGGATTAACGCTCGACGGGGCACGGAAAAAATTTGAAGAGGCATTCACCCCGTTTCCGGATGAAGATTTATTTGATTTTACCACTGCTTTTTTAGAGTGTGATTTTGTTGCTGCGGTTGACGGAGTACCGTTGGCAGCAACGCGAAAGCCGCCAAAAGCCGACACGAATCTTGTGCCGCAAGCGTTGGCGCAAAAGATCTTTTCCAAACCGATACTGATATTTTGGATGGTGTATACCATTCCTGCCGCAGCATTGTGGATTTCTCATCCGGTACTGTGGCCCCGCCGAGCCGACTATTTTTGGTCGCCGTATTATTCGCTGATAATTTTGGTGGGAATGTTGTTATGGCTGGGGGGAATGGCACTCCATGAAACCGCCCATTTTCTGGCTGCCCGGGCAAAAGGCATTGATGCCACTGTCACGTGGACGTATCGCTTGGGGTTTTTCCCGATGAGCCAAACAGTGATGCACAATATTTGGGCGATACCGCGCACGGCGCGATTCTTGCCGTTGGCGGCGGGCTTGGCGTGGGATGTTTTCGTCATCAGTTCGATGGTATACACCTTGTACGCGGTGCAGATGGGCGTACTTGTTTTGCCGATTGTCGTGGTCAGCATTATTAAATTCTATTTGTTGGTGCTGACAATGGGTGTAACCAGCCAATTTTGGCTATTTTCCAGAATGGATGGTTACTACTTGCTCTCTGCTATCTTCGGGCAGCGAAATTTACAGGCAGACACGTTTACATGGTTACGGTCGTTGGTTGATCGCCGTGTTAAATTTACGCCACCCGCCGGTGGTATGAAATACATTTACTTGTATGCGCTAATAGCCATCGGATGGGGCGGGGCATTTATGATACAATTTTTAACCATCAATTTGCCGGTAAAAATACAGTTAGTCTGGCATTCGTGGTTAAAAGTTATCAACGGCGCCAACATCCCCGCCATTGATTTTGCCGACGGGTTGGGCGTGTTTGTTGGTCAGGTGCTGTATTGGGGATTGTTGCTTTACGCTCACGTGCGAGAAGCAATACCCAAATTAACGTATGGTCACGTTACCCCCAAACCCTAATTGGTTTGACGCTAGCCGGGTAGCAAGAATAAATACATCTCGGGAAAAGGAGGAATGTCTAATGAAAGTACGGCGCGTGGAATCAGTAAAAACCACCGGCTACGGCTATGATGGCTAAAAATATCAAAAGGTAGGAGATTATTTGATATGCGATACTTTGAGAAACAAACCAAGAGGCGCAACGCCTGGGTTTGGGACGGCTAGCACATAAGACATAGTTTCGAAGGATTAGGAATATCAGCGTTCGTTTGGGTCAGGCTGATTGAGACTGTGTCAGACCGCCAATTGACGATTGGCGGTCTTTTTTTATTGCGTTTTTTTGACACAGGTTGTACAATAGCACCATCAACTTGTTTACGGATAAACGCGATATAAAAGGGTAGGATGCCTCAATGACGCTTCAACAAACTACACCCCCCAAAGCCAACTTTATTTCCCGATATGCTTTAGATGGTTATATTTGGAGTATTTCATTTCTTGGTGTGCTGCTGATTGTTGAATCTTTCCTTACCATCTACCCCATTAGTTTGGATGTGCTGATTTTTGTGGGATTGGTGGTATTGGCAGAAGTTCTTGCTCGGAGCAATCTGTTTGCGCCGGAAATGGTTTTCTCTATTTCTTCGGCGGTCACGTTTGCCGCCTTAATGCTTTTTGGTCCGTATGTGGCGGCAATTGCTGCTGGTTGCGGTGGCATTGCTTTGGCTATTGCACTCCAATTAACAAATATCCGTGGGCGTAAGCGCCGGTCATCGCTAATGCAACGGATATTCTTCAATATGGCGGCACAGGCCATTCCAGCAGCGGTTGCCGGGTGGGTGTATGTCGGTTTGGGGGGTGTTATTGGGCAAGTTGATTTGTTGTCCAACATTATCCCGGTTGTTCTGGGTGCTATTACCATGGAATTTGGGAATGCTGCATTGGTTATTGGTGCAGTGTCTATCCAAACATTAGAATCACCGGTAAAAGTTTGGCAGCGAAATTCCTCGTGGATTGTTCCCATCAATATCCTAACAATGGCAGTTGGTGGCTGGGGGATGGCGTATGCGTTTGAAATTGCTCGTTATATCGGGTTGGCGGTTTTTTTTGTCCCCATTGCAATGACCATTTACGCCGTGCGATTGTATGTTGAGCAAACCAAACAGCAAATGGATAAACTGGAACAAACTATTGAAAAACGCACTGCCGATTTGCGAGAAGCATACGAGGAATTACAACAACTTGACCAAACAAAAACAACCTTTTTTGCCATTGTGAACCACGAAATGCGCAGCCCGTTGACGGCAATCATCGGTTATGCCGGCATTCTTTTACGCGATGAGACGCTAACCGAGGACCAGCACTACCAAATTTCCGCCATTGAAACCAACAGTCGGCGGGTGATAGATCTGGTGAACAATATTCTGGATGTTTCGCGGCTTGAAGACGGAAAATTGCGGCTAATGCCCGGTGATATTCCCTTCCCCCCGCTGTTGGAAGAAGCCATCACCACCGTTCGCCCGGCTGCCGAAGCCAAACGCATCACCATTACCACCGAATCAACCGTGCCGCCGGAAACAACCGTATATGTCGAAGCCAAACGCATTGTTCAGGTGATGACTAACCTGCTGAGCAATGCCATAAAATATACCCCGGAAACCGGCACGGTACGCATCTATGCCAGACTTTCAGCCGACGGACAAATGGTTGAAGTGGAAGTGGTGGATAACGGTGTGGGTATTCCGGCTGAGGTTTTACCGGTGATATTCGACCGGTTCAGCCGCGCCGAACGCGATGATATTCGCGGTATTTCCGGCACGGGTTTGGGGTTGGCAATTGTAAAAGGGTTGGTGGAAGCACACCACGGCAAGGTTTGGGCGGATAGCATCGAAGGCGATGGCTCGACTTTCGGATTCGCCATTCCGCTTTCGGTGGAACAATGGACGGTTACCCCCGCCAGCGACGCCACAGATGAAACTGAAGCACAAAAAACAGGGTAAATAACAGCGCACCGACCACCACCAGAAAAACAATGCGCGTGGGGGTGAACAACCGCCCTATGTTGAGCGTTGTCGGCACGGGGGTGGCGGCAGGTGTGGCGCCGACAGGCGGCGCTACCACCCCGGCGGGTGCGCTGGCGGGCGCGGGTGTGCCGGTAGCGGCAATTGCCGCCACAGCGGCGAACGTGGCTGTCGGTGCTGCGGTGGGGGGTAGGGTTGCCGTTGGCGACGGTGTTTCGGTGGGTGTGGGTAACGGCGTTGGCGCGGGTGTTTCGGTTGCCAGTGGCAGCAGCGAAGCGCGCCGGTCGAGCGAACCGTTTTCCACCAGCAGCCGCGGCGCGCCGCCGATGAAACAATCGCCCGCCGAACATGTTGCGCCCGGCAGCACCAGCGTGTATGCGCCGTCCACCGCGCTGAGGGATTGTGTGCTGCCCGTTTCATCTACCAAAAGCGCCTGTGGCGCAATGGCGTTAATGGTAAACGTTACATCTTGCCGCGCCGTGTTCCACAACACGGTTGTGGTTTCGTCGCCCCGCCCCAATGTAACGGCATACACACTGCCTTCGTGTACCCATTCATATTTTGAAAAGCCCGCAAAATAGGTTGTCACCACTTTGAAAGCCTCAAATGCCGGGCGGCGCGTGCCGTCCGAGCGCACCAGCCCGTATGGTTCAATATCTTCCGGGTGTGCCAACGAGTTTTTCATTTTGTAAAATTCTATGCGCTGTGCGCCGCCGGCAATCAGCAGGGCATAAGCCTGAATGACAAAATTTGCCTGCTCGGCGGTGGAAACCACAAAATGCGGCTCTGCCCACGGCGGCTCCAACGGGTCATCGGTGGGCGGGGCGTTGGTTTCGTTCACCCAAATCGGTTTTTCGCTCAGCCCGAAACTGTCCAACATGGCGTGAATTTCGTTCAGAATATCGAACATTTGCCGCGGTTTATAATAGAGATGGTATGTCACACCGTCAAAATAAAAATTGTGGGCGGGCGCATCGGGGTCGGCGGTGATGATTTTCAGCAGGCGCGACAGGTATTGTTCACGGTTATATTGGGCATCCCAGTGATATGTCAACCCGGTGAGAAAAACCTGCATCGTCGGGTCAACCGATTTGATGTTGTCATATGCCACTTTCAGCAATTGGTAATAGTCTGCTTCCGTACCGAGCCAGGTGCTGCCGGGGTGATTCATATCCCACACATCCGGTTCATTCCAGATTATCCACGTTTTGATGCGCCCCCGATACTGCTGGGCAACCCGTTTGGTGAAATTCCCCCAAGCCTCCATATCGGGCACGGCGCGGGCATCGTTTACCCCCCGGCTTGCCCAATTGGGCGTGCCAATCAGCACGGCGACAACTTCTCGTCCCGCTGCCAATTCCGTTTCGATGAGCGGGTCGGGCACGTTGGCGGGTTTCCAATCGTCGCGTCCGGCAGGCTGAATGACATCCCAGCGCAGAATGATGCGGGTATAGCCTGCCCCGGCATCGGTGGCGGCGGCGGGGTCGGTGTAACTTTCCACAATTCCGAAGCGAGGGTCGGGGCGGGGGGCTTGCGTGTGGGCGGTCGGTGTGAATATCAAACTGAACAACAGTAAAATGAAGCATGCACGTTTCATAACGGGGAATTTAACATAAATAACGATTTTTGTAAAGGCGGGGCAATTGACAATTTTGGCGAATCCACTATGCTTTATTGCGAATAGCGAGTTACGAATGGCGAGTAGCGATGAACAGAGATTTTTTGAATCGAGAATATGATGTAATTGTGGTGGGCGGCGGGCACGCCGGTATCGAAGCCGCGCTGGCGGCATCCGGTATGGGGGCGCGCACCCTGCTGCTCACCATCAATTTGGATACCATCGGCTGGATGAGTTGCAATCCCAGCATCGGCGGCTCGGCAAAAGGGCAGTTGGTGCGAGAAATTGATGCGCTCGGCGGCTGGATGGGCAAACTCACCGACCAAACCCACATTCAAATTCGGTTGCTGAACGAAAGTAAAGGTCCCGCGGTGCATGCGCTGCGGGCGCAGGCTGACAAAAAACGGTATGCCGCCTATGCGCGGTATGTGCTGGAAAACGCGCCGAATCTGCATTTAAAACAGGCGTTGGTGGATGGGTTGCTGGTGCAGGGCGACTGCGTGCGCGGCGTGCAAACCGCCACCGGCTTTAAGTTTTTCGCCAAAACGGTGGTGCTCACCACCGGCACGTTTTTGGGCGGGCGCATCATCACCGGCGATTTTATCACCACCGGCGGACGGCTCGGCGAAAAAGCCGCCATCAAATTGTCGGGCAGCCTGCGCGAACTTGGGTTTGAGGTGGGGCGGCTGAAAACGGGCACGCCGCCGCGTCTCGATGCGCGCACCATAGATTTCAGCCAAACCGAACCCAGTTACGGTAGCGATACCCCACTCCATTTCAGTTTTGAGCCGCCGCAGGGGTATCCCGCTTGGCTGGATGAACCGTTGCACCCGGCATATCCCATCGAAAAACAAACCGATTGGCGACCGCAACTGGCGTGCTATCTCATTTACACCGAGCCGGAAACGCACGATGTCATTCGGCTGAATCTTGACCGCGCCCCGCTGTTCACCGGCGTGGTGGAAGGGGTGGGTCCCCGTTACTGCCCCAGCATCGAAGATAAAATTGTCCGCTTTGCCGATAAAGACCGCCACCAACTTTTTTTAGAGCCGGAAGGCTGGAACACCACCGAAGTTTATCTGCAAGGGTTTAACACCAGCATGCCGGAAGATACCCAGTGGGAAATGGTGCGCAGTATGCCCGCCCTGCGCAACGCCGAAATCATCCGGCTGGGGTATGCCATCGAATACGATTACGTGCCGCCGCACCAACTGCACCCGTGGCTGGAAACGCATCGGGTGGCGGGGTTGTTCCATGCCGGGCAAATCAACGGCACAACCGGTTATGAAGAAGCCGCCGCGCAGGGATTGATGGCGGGTATCAACGCCGCGCTGAAAGTGCAGGGTAAATCGCCCTTTGTGCTGCGCCGCGACCAAGCGTATATCGGGGTGTTAATTGACGATTTGGTGACCATGGAACACACCGAACCGTACCGGCAGATGACATCGCGGGCAGAATACCGCCTGCTGTTGCGGCACGATAATGCCGATTTGCGACTGACCCCGTTGGGGTATGAAGTGGGGTTGGTCAGCGCGGCGCGGCTGGCGCAGGTGGAAGACCGTCGCCGTAAAATTGCCGCCGAACTGGCTCGGCTGGAAAAAACCTACCTTTCTCCCAAAAACGGTGCGGCGGAAATGCTGGCGGAACTCGGCATCGCCCCGATAAAAGACGGCGTGAACGCCAAAAAATTTTTGCGCCGCCCGGAAGTAACTTACGATATTTTGGCGAAACTGTCGCCGCCGCCGGAACCGCTGCCGCCGGAAGTGGTTGAGCAAGTCACCATCGAAACAAAATTTGAAGGTTACCTTGCCAAACAGCAAGGGCAAGTTGAGCGGATGCGGCGGCTGGAAGAACGGGTCATCCCCGCCGATATGGATTTCAGCACCATCGAAGGCTTGCGGCTGGAAGCGCGAGAAAAACTCGCCAAATTCCGCCCGGCAACGGTCGGGCAGGCAAGCCGCATCGCGGGGGTCAACCCGGCGGATATTTCGGTACTGCTCATCCATTTGGAACGATATGTTATAACGGCGTGACGGTTGAATTTAAGAAATAGAACATTTTGCGGTATAATGACCGCCGGAGGTATGGTTATGAGCATCCGAGAACTTTTGGCGGATATTCATGCGCTGGAAGAAGATATGTTGGACTTTGAGCGCAAATACGGTATTCGCTCTGAAACCTTTTATGCGGCATATATCAACGGTGAAGAACCGGAAAATGACGAATGGGTTTTGGACTTTGGTGAATGGGCAAGTGTGTATAAAACGTGGTTAACTCGTCAGGCGGAATATCGTGACGAAATTCAGAAAATACAGCATCAATCAGCGAGTTTAACCGGGTTAATTCGCACGGCGGCATGAAGAATATATTTCGCACACCGGAAGACTATGAGATATTTTTATACACGCT